>CAJONF010000115.1 GCA_905236665.1 uncultured Selenomonadaceae bacterium
AACGCGCTGTTGAGATGTCTTGCCGATTACGAACGCGATGTTGCCGCCGCGCAAATTTCTGCCGCGAATTTTGATTTTGTCCCGTCGAATTTAAATTTGCACGTCGGAATTGCCCGCCTGCTTGACGAGACTATTAAAGGGCGCGAGGCGCGCTTTGAAGATTCTGCCGTTCGTTTGCTTACTAATAAAAAAAATCTTTTGCTCATTTCGCCCGAACTTGTTAGAGATTTTGCGCGATTTGAAGGCGTGGACGCGTCAAGGCTTGTTGTGTGGCAGGGGATCAGCGCGAACGAAATTTCCGCAGAAAAACTTTCTGACAGAAAAAAAATCGGGCGAATTTCTTTGAACGGCGCGGAATTTCGCAAGCCTGAAGATTTTTTTCATGAGCGCATGGCTGTTACCGAACCGGCGAACGCTTTTCCAAACTCTCCAAAAATTCGCGGCATGGATTCGCTTATCGAAAAAGATTTGACGCCGATTTTGCCGATTAAGCGCGAACTGTTGGAACTTTTTTCGCCTGAAGAAATTTCTGCGCGACTTTCAATCTCCGATGACGCAGAAAATTTTTATCTGCATTTCGATTTCCCATTGAGCGGCGTGAATGGTGGCGGAAAAAATTTCCGTTGGACAAAGACTTATCCCAAGCGCGATTTAATTTATATTGATAGAGAAGTTCCCGTCGTTGAAATTTTCCCGAACTTTCGACGCGCAGATTGGAAAAATTATTATCTTTACTACGAAAATTATCAATCGGGCGACGAACTTGCCACGGACATTTATTTTGTCACTCCCCTAGTCCCCAGTTCCCAGTTCCTAGTTCCTACAAACCGTTTCACCGTTAAGCTTGACGAGTTCCCCGAAATTTTGATTTGCAAATACAATCCGCCGCCATATATCGGCAACGCTCCGTTTGAAATTGGCGCAATTATTTTAAACAAGCCGAAAAAAATTGAGCTCAACACGGATTTAACGTGGAAAATTGGTGTAGACTTCGGGACAAGTTCGACGATGGTTTTCTTTGCTGAAAATAAAAATTCTCCGCGTCCGCTGAATTTTTCGCCGAATTTATTTCAAGTCACGGCTTCGGGCGGCGCACGGGCGCAAACTTATCGACATTTTATCCCGTCACAAATTCCCCCGCGAGCTGACGGCTCTTTTTTAAGCATTTTCCATTTGCTGAACACCGGCGAGCTAAAAAATATTCGTCCGCTGATTGATGGTCATGTTTTCCTGTTGAGTTCGGAAAATACGCGAGTTTTTGAACAATTCGCCGCGTATATCGATGCAAATTTAAAATGGCAAGATGACGACCGTCAACGCCGAAAAACCGCGGCTTATATCGCGCAAATTTGTCTGCAGGCGGCGGTTGAGGCGGCGGCAAGCGGTGCTAGCAATATTCAATGGAATTTTTCATATCCGACGGCATTTTCTCAGGCGCAAAAAATTTCATTTCAAGAAATTTGCCGCGATGTTGTCAACGGCACGCCGAGTTTTTGGTCAGAAAGTAAAGCAATCGCCTATCACTTTAACAAGCTCAACGGCAAGGCGGGAAATTTTGCTCAAGGCGCAATTTGCGTGGACATTGGCGCGGGAACGACCGATATCAGCGTTATCAGCGGCGAAATTCCGCGAATCGTTTATCACACGTCGATTAAATACGCGGCGCGGCAAATGTTCAAACCGATTTATGACAATTACGAACTTTTTGCCGATGAAAAAATTTCCGGTAAATTCAGCGACGAAACTCAACGTCAAGCCGTAATTGATGCCGATATGCGCGAACACAGCGAAAAATATCTTGCCGATTTGAAATTTAAAACCGGTAGCGAGCGGATTAAAAATGTGTTGCAAGCCGCGCAATTCGCCACGACGGGTTTATTTCATTATCTCGGCGAACTGATTAAAGTTTTGCACGATTACGGGCATTATCGCGAAGAAAAAATCCCGCATTTGTTTATTGGTGGCAACGGTGCAAGAATTTTTAAATGGCTCACCGGCGGCGCGGAACTTGACGGAAATATTTATCTCAATGTTCTTGAAAAAATTTTCGTGGCGGCGAGCGGACTTGAAAATTATAAAAAATTTAATCTACACATGAGTTCACAACCGAAAATTGAGGTCGCGGCAGGAATGATTGTCGAAAAACCTGCAAACGACGAAGAATTTTTTGACGAGGACAAAATTAATCGCGAAATGTTCGGCGCGGCGGACGAAATTATTTATTCAGCCGTGCTAGCCGGCGCGGATTTTGTTCAGGGCGGAGAAAATCAATCTGCAGATTCTTTTATAAGTGCGCACGACATTTCCGAGGGAATTTCGATTAAAACTCTGCGCGAATTTAAAATTTTCGTCGAACGTTTCAATTCTGCGCAAAAAATTTGGTCGGAAGGAATTATTTTTGATGAAGAAGAAATTATTAACGATGCAAATAATTTTTTCGTGGATAAACGCGGGCGCGATATTAAAATTTTGTCAGTTGAACCGATTTTTATCGCCGAACTGAAGGTTTATTTAGGAACTAGGAACTGGGAACTAGGAACTAGTAAAAAAATTTCTGCCGCAGAAAAAGTTTTGCCGCGTGAAAAAATTTATGTCGGTGAAAATTTTATTAACGACTTCAACGCGCTGGAAAAATTGAGCGGGTTCAGTGGTCGCCAAGCGCGTGAAAAATTTATTCATCGCTATAAAATTCGCGCTTTTTCCTGCTCAAATGTTGAAGAACGCATGAATCGCCCGAAAATTTCTCCGAAATTTTCTGAAACGACAAATTCTGCCGGGGATTTCTGGGCTTGCGGCGTCGAAGGAAATATTTTCGTTGTGGTGCCCAATTTAAAGAATTATACAGAAAATCATCACACAGAACGCGCTTTTGGTTTAGTTTTTGAATCAAATTTCGTCGGCGGAACTTATTCGCGGTTTCGTGTTGAACAGGCGGCTTTATTTGAAATGGTTGGCAATGAATTTAAATTAAAACAGCGCGGGAAAATTATTTTGAGCAAATGAAGTGCGAAATTACATTTGCTATAACGTTTGAATCAAGAAAAAAAAGAGCGGTCGCTGTTGACCGCTCTAAAATTTTTTATTTGGCGTGGCGCATAGAATTTACCGGAATATTGGCAACAAGCGCGACCGAATCGGAATCATTTTCAAGCGAAATTTCCATATCTTTTTTGTTTATGTTCATGTATTTTGATAAAACGTTTATAATTTCTTCTTTAATTTTTTCCATAATCTCCGGCGAGACACTGGCTCGATCGTGAATAAGGACGACCTGCAAGCGTTCTTTGGCGACCGTGCCGGATTTTTTTTCGGACATACCGAAGACTCTTTTTAAAACATCAAGCATGGGCAGCCCTCCTTACATCAAGCCGAAAAGTTTTTTCAGGCGAGCGAAGAAGCCTTCTTTTTGCGGTTTGAGAAAGGGAACGTTTTCGCCGCAAAGCCTGGCAACGATATTTTTATAAGCCTGCCCCGCCGAGGAGCCGTTCATTGTGATGACGGGTTCGCCCCTGTTTGTCGCCACGACAACATTTTCATCGTCAGGGACTTGTCCGATACATTCCACAGATAAAATTTCGTCAATATCGCCCATGTCGAGCATATCGCCTTTTTCTACCATCTGCGGGCGAATTCTGTTAACGATAAGCTTGACATTTTCTTTATCAGCGCGTCCGAGTTCGCCAATAATTTTATCTGCGTCGCGAACGGCTGAAATTTCCGGCATCGTCACGACAATGGCTGTATCTGCGGCGGCAATCGCGGTTTTAAAGCCCTGTTCAATGCCCGCGGGACAATCGATAATTATAAAATCGAATTCCTTTTTCATCTCTTCGCAAAGTGTGACGAGCTGTTCAGGATTGACGGCGGACTTGTCTTTAATCTGAGACGTGGGCAGGAGATAAAGATTTTCAAATTTTTTATGGCGAACTAGAGCTTTTTTATAGGCAACACGCCCGCTTGTCACGTCAACCAAATCATACAAGATGCGATTTTCCAAGCCGAGCAAAAGATCGAGATTGCGAAGACCGGTGTCCGTGTCGATAAGCGCAACTTTATTTCCGCGCATAGCAAGCCCGACGCCGATATTCGCGGTGGTAGTCGTTTTGCCGACGCCGCCTTTGCCAGACGTAATTACTATAATCTGACTCATATAATTTTCTCCTTAGCTTTTTTACCTCGCTACGGGTTCAAAAATAATTTGGTTATCCCTAATCATAGCGCGTTCAGCCTGACTGGCTTTGAATTCTTCATCGGGCGCACGCGCCACAAGGTCGGCAATGCGAATCTGCGCGGGCATAAGTCTATCAGCCACAACGCACGCCGACTTATCACCGAACGCCCCCGCATGGACAAAGCCTCTGCACGTCCCGCGAATATCAATCGAACCG
>CAJONF010000116.1 GCA_905236665.1 uncultured Selenomonadaceae bacterium
CCACACGCGCAGGATTGCTAGTCCGAAAAAAAATGATACGACCATGCACGCCGAATACGGCAAAATTCGCCCGATTAAATCCCACGGAGTCCCGTCCATTAAAATTTTGTCGAGTTGTTTAGTTAATCGCAAGCGCGGTACCATGCCGATTGTCGCAAATACAAAAAACATTGAGCCGAAGAAAAATAAAAATCCTTGAGTCTGTGTATTCGACGTGGAGCCGGCAGGATTAAATAAATTTCTATCGTTGAGTGTCAATCCGCCGCTTGCAGAAGAATTTTTCATGGCGTTGTTAATGGCAATAAGTTCGTTCATAGCGGCTTTTATGTCGGCGGTCTGCGCGGTGTTTGAATTATCGTAAAAAATTCCGACGGGTGCGGATTCTCCGCTGTAAAAATTTTTTTCCAAACCTTCCGGCAAATAAATCACGGCGTCCGCCTCGTCACGATAAAAAAGTTTTTCGGGATTGGTTGCGACGTTCAAAACCGCCTTGACGCGCATATATTCCGATGAATCAATCTGTGTAATGAATTCGCGGCTGTATTTCGAGTTGTCAAGATCGATAATTATAACTGGCGCGTCCTTAGAAAAATTTCCCGCTAACAAAACGCTCAAGAACACGCTGATAATCATTGCGACCATAAGACAAACTTTTTCGTAAGGCATCCCCTTGCCGCTGAATAGAAATTTTACTTCGTCTTTGAATGAATTTATAAATCCCATGTCGTCACCTAAAATTCAACCGTAACGGTTTGTCCTGCCAAAACATTTTCGGGTTCGTCGATGTAAATTCTGACTTGGAACGCCGATAAATCAGCTTGACCCTTTTCGCGAGACTGTCTTAAATCTGCAAAGCCGGGAGCTTGCGTCAAAAGACGAATTGTCCCGCGAATTTTTTTATTGTCGGCGACCGTTTGACAAATTATTTCGTCGCCCTCGTGCAAATTGACGGCTTGTTCTTCTGAAATGTAAATGTCGTAATAAATTCGCCGCGTCTCCAATAAAATCACGGGGATATTGGGAGAAATCATTTCGCCTTGCTTTTGGAGGATTGACAAAATTTTTCCGTCTTCCGGCGCGTGCAAAGTTAATCTGGATTTGGCAACTTCCAATTCTTTAAGCTGAACTTCCAAAAATTTTTTCTGCTGAGTCAATGCGGCGATATCGTGTTGAATATTTTGAGCCGAAGCTCTTTCCTGAGCGATTGTCGGCAAATTCAATGAATCTGTTGCGCCGGTGTCTGAAATTCCCGCCAATAATCTGTCCAAAAGTTGCTGTTGAGTGTCGACGTTAGCTTTTGCCACGTTTAAAGCCATCGTTGCGTCGTCTAATTGAGATTTTGCAATCGCGCCGTCTTTGAAAAGTTCAGCTTTGCGCTTATAATCTAGTTCCGCGTTTAAAAGTGTTGCTTGAGCCGCATTGACTGCGCCGCGTTGGCTGTCGATTTGTCGAAAAGATTGTTGCTCGTCATTATCTGCGCGGAATAAACTTGTTTGCATATTTCCTGACGTTGAATTTATCTGCGCGTCAAATTGAGCGATTTGCGCTCGCAATTTTTCTATAGCCAAATTTGTATCTGTCGAATCAATTTCCATGACGATTTGCCCCGCTTTGACTTCTTGCCCTTCGCGAACAGCCTCGTTAATCAATCTGCCGCCGACTGAATCGAACGATAACTTTATTTGTTCAGCTGTTAAAATTCCGTCTTTTTTTTGTGTGGCTAGAAAAACTGCATCATTGCCGCGATACATTAAAACTACGCCGCTGACTATCAATATAGCGATAAATAAAATTCCTGCTCGAATTGCCCTGCGTCTTGCTCCCATGAAGAATTCCTCCATTGCTGAAAATTTTTTTAGTAATTTTATCAAATTCACGGCGGGCAATGTAATAGACATAAAAAATTTTTTGAGCGGCGATTTTTTTTTGCGTTTATAGTATAATTTGCGCGGTGATTGAAATGAAAAAAATTTTTATCGTGATACTCGTGACGTTGGCTACGCTGTTAAATCCCGCGAAAACTTTTGCGGCTGATGCGTGGGCAATCGCGGCGGAAACTTTAGGAGTTTTGGCGGCGTATCGATCAACGCTGGTTCAAATGCTCGCGCTGGGAAACAATGTCGATGCGCAAATGGCAGTTCGTAAGCAGGATATGGAAAAAAATGGCGTGGATAAAAATAAACGCGACGTGGAAATTGTAAATTCGGTGATGACGCGGCTGGTAAATGGCGGGCAATATGAACTGCGCGTAAATTCTCTGCCGTTCGTGTGGAGCGTGAACGATAATGAAAAATTTAATGCCGCGTGCTATCCGATGAATTATATCAGCGTTAATCGCGGGCTGGTACGCGGGCTGAATTGCGATGAAAATCAAATCGCCGCTGTTCTTGCTCACGAAATGACGCATGGCATTGAACAACATTCTGCAAAAAGTTACGCGCAGGCAGTTGCTCAATCTTTAGGCGCGATGATGTTGGGAATGAATGTAGACAACGGATCAAACATTGATTGGAGCAAATTTTCTGCCATGGTTGATTATTCTATTGCTAAAAATATTAATGTGCCCGTCGAATACGCGGCGGACGAGGGCGGCTTTTACATAATGACTAGCGCGGGTTTTAATCCTGGTGGTGGCGCGGCGGCTATGAATCGTCTGGGTTATTATGTACGCTATGAAACGCGGGATTTTTTAGAATTTGATGCGCGGGATAAACCTAGTGAAGAAACTTTTAGCGATCACCCTGACACTGACCGGCGCGAAGCAAAATTGCTGGAGATGATGACGAATTACGGCGGCGGACACGTCACAGTTAGAAAAACCGACCGAGCTTACAGAGTTTTTATAGACGGGCGGGAAATTTTTTACTCAATGAACACCGGCGATGATCCTACTAGCGCGGCGATTAATGCTTATTACTTCGCGGGCGGCTTAGCGCGTGCTTTTCACGATTATGACTCGGTTGACGCTTGGAATTTTCGACGTGTTGGCAACCAAACAGATTTTCTGAACGATGATTTTGCTTACAGGGAATTGCGCACTTTGGCGGCGATGTATAATTTGGGCGATAAACTGCGTGCAGAAGTTGAGCTTGCCTATAAATATGAAAATCCGCGAACACGGGAGCGAATTCGGGCGGCTGATGAGGAACGTAAAAATTTTTGGGCTAAAATTCGTGCAGAGGCTGATTCAGCCAAAGGCAAGGCGGCTACTCAACTGCGAATCAATGCCGACGTTTATAATGACCATGGGCAGGGCGAACTTGCTTTGAAACAAATTGAGCGGGCGTTCCGTGCAAAAAATCAAGATGATTTTGCCGAGTGTTTAGCGATACGCGGGCGGGCTAAAGCGATTTGCGGTGATTATGACGGCGCACTGGTTGACGTGGACGCGGCTGTTAATAAAGATCCGAACAACTTATACAATTTTTTAAATCGTGCAGACGTGCGGCATATGCGCGGCGAATTGGAAATTGCATTGGCGGATATTGAACGTGCTCTGGCGATTGATGAACAAAATCCCGTGGCGTATAAGTTGCAAGCTGAAATTTTCGATGAGAGCGGACAAACTGACAACGCGACGGCAAGTTATCAAAAGCTTTACGAGCTGACGAAAAAAAATCCCCACGTCGTTCCGCTGAACTATTTAGAAAAGATTGACCCGAAGGCGGCGGAAAAAATTCGTAAGGCTGAAAAAAAGGAGCATAAAAATGAAAAATCTTGAACCGTTCAAAGAAAGAATTTATGTGACAAGACCGGTATTCCCGACGATTGAAGAAGTCACGGAAAAATTAAAAGATATCTGGCTTTCAAAATGGCTGACAAACAACGGTCCGCAACACACTATGCTTGAACATGAGCTGAAAAATTTTTTAAAGGTGCCGTGCCTATCTCTGTTCAACAACGGAACGATAGCATTAATAGTTGCGTGTCAAAGTTTGCGATTGAGCGGCGAAGTTATCACGACGCCTTTTACTTTTGCCGCGACGCCGCACGTTTTGAGCTGGAATAATATCAAGCCGATTTTTTGCGACGTGGACGCCGAAACTATGAACATTGACGCCGAAAAAATCGAATCAATGATAACGCCGAATACAACTGCGATTTTAGCTGTGCACGTATTCGGCACACCCTGCGACGTGGAAAAAATCCAACAGGTTGCCGATCGCTACGGTTTGCACGTAGTTTATGACGCGGCGCACGCGTTCGGAGTCGAGATTAACGGGCAAGGTATCGGCAATTTCGGTGATATTTCTATGTTCAGCTTTCATGCCACGAAACTTTATCACACGGTCGAAGGCGGCGCACTCACCATGAAAAATGAGTACGTTAAACAGCGCATTGACCTTTTAAAAAATTTCGGCATAAAAAACGAGGAGGAAGTTGTCATGCCCGGCATAAACGGCAAGCTTGATGAGGTGCGGGCGGCTATCGGGCGAATCATGTTAAACTATGTTGACGAGGAGCGGCAGAAAAGATTTCATCTGCACAAAATTTATAACGAAGAACTTTCAGGCGTTGCGGGCATTAAACTTATGCCTAAATGTGCCGACGATGTTAAGCTTAATAATCAGTACTATGTCATTCGCATTGACGAAAAAATTTTTGGGCGTTCACGGGATTTTGTTTACGATGCGTTCAAAAATTACAACGTCTACACGCGAAAATATTTTCATCCGCTGTGCAGTGAGTTCACTTGTTATCGTCAGCTTAATTCTGCCAATCCCGCCAATCTTCACACAGCTAATCTTATTGGAAAACAGATTTTGAGCTTGCCTATGTACGGTGAATTGACTGAAGACGACGTTAGAAAAATTTGCGCGATTTTAAAGATGTTTAGACGGTAATTCGTAGTGAAAATTCTTAACATATGCGGCGCGGTTTACTTTTTTATATCTGCGTGCTATAATCGCCCGCAAAAATCATTTTTCAAATTTGAGAGGAGAGCTTTGATAGCTTATGGCAAAAAAAATGAAGACGATGGATGGCAACCAGGCGGCGGCGTACATTTCCTACGCATTCACGGACGTCGCGGCGATTTATCCTATAACTCCGTCCTCGCCCATGGCTGAAGATGTCGATAATATGGCGGCAAAAGGCGTCAAAAATATTTTCGGGCAAAAAGTTCGTTTGGTAGAGTTGCAATCGGAAGGCGGCGCGGCAGGTACCGTTCACGGCTCACTTCAAGCGGGAGCTTTGACGACAACTTACACGGCGTCGCAGGGATTCTTGCTCATGATTCCAAATCTGTACAAAATTGCGGGCGAAATGCTTCCTGGCGTTTTTCATGTGTCGGCAAGAGCGTTGGCAACTTCGACACTTAGCATTTTTGGCGATCATCAAGACGTTATGGCGGCGCGTCAAACCGGTTGCGCCATGTTTGCAGAATCAAGCGTCCAAGAGGTTATGGATTTGTCGGCTGTGGCTCATTTGGCGGCGATTAAGGGCAGAATTCCATTTATAAACTTTTTTGACGGCTTCCGCACGTCGCATGAGATTCAAAAGATTGAAATGATTGATTATGCCGACCTTGCAAAGCTTTTGGACACCGACGCGGTTGATAAATTCCGTCGCAACGCTTTAAATCCCGATCACCCCGTAATTCGCGGCACGGCGACCAATCCCGACGTTTATTTCCAGATTCGCGAGACCGTCAATAACAATTATGAGCAACTTCCCGACATTGTCGAAGGCATTATGGCGGACGTGGCTAAAATCACGGGGCGCGAACATCATATCTTCGACTAC
>CAJONF010000117.1 GCA_905236665.1 uncultured Selenomonadaceae bacterium
ACGGGAAGTTACGCCTTTGGAGACTATGTAAGACGCATTGCGCAACAGTCGTTGAATTAGGAATCCCTCCGTGGGGAGTGTCAATTGAGCACTATTTGAAAGGATGAATTTGAAGTGTCAAACGTCGACAAGGAAGCACTCGCCCTGCACAAGACTCATCGCGGCAAACTCGAAGTTAAAAGCAAAGTTCCTCTTGCCACGGCTTATGATTTAACTTTAGCATATACGCCGGGCGTCGCCGCTCCCTGTCTTGAAATTAAAGACGATTTCGATAAGATTTACGATTATACCAACCGCGGCAACCTCGTAGCTGTCGTCACGAATGGCACTGCGGTTCTCGGTTTGGGCGATATAGGCGCGGGCGCAGGGTTGCCCGTCATGGAAGGCAAAGCGATTCTGTTTAAAGGTTTTGCCGGCGTTGACGCGATTCCCATTTGCCTGAACACAAAGAGCGTCCCTGAAATTGTCAAGGCGATTCAGCTTATGGCACCCAGTTTCGGCGGCATAAATCTTGAAGATATCAAGGCTCCCGAATGCTTTGACATTGAACACGCGCTGAAAGATTCTGTTGATATTCCCGTTTTTCATGATGACCAACACGGCACGGCAATTGTAGTTGCGGCGGCTTTGATTAACGCGTTGCGTCTCGTCGGCAAAAAGTTTGAAGATATAAAAGTCGTCGTCAATGGCGCGGGCGCGGCAGGTATGGCGATAACTTATCTGATTCAGAAAATGGGTGCAAGAGACGTTTTGCTGTGCGATTCAACCGGCGCGATTTATGAAGGACGCGGCAAGGGCATGAATCCTTACAAAGACCAAATCGCCGCTGTCACGAATTTTGATAAAGAGGCGGGACAGCTCATCGACGTGATTCACGGAGCGGACGTTTTTATTGGCGTGTCGAAGGCAAATCTCTTGACTGAAGAAATGGTCAAGATGATGAACAAGGACGCGATAATTTTGGCAATGGCAAATCCTGTACCAGAAATTATGCCGGATCTTGCTAAAAAAGCTGGTGCTCGCGTGGTAGCTACAGGGCGCAGTGATTTTCCCAACCAAGTAAATAATCTGCTTGCATTCCCCGGCATTTTCAGAGGAGCTTTAGACGTTCGGGCGACTGATGTCAACGAAGAAATGAAAATTGCGGCGGCTTATGCTATTGCTTCGCTGGTTAGTGAAGAAGAACTCAACGAAGAACACGTCATTACGACGCCTTTTGATGAACGCGTTGCCCCGACTGTAGCGGCTGCCGTTGCTAAAGCGGCGCAGGATTCGGGCGTTGCTCGCAACAAAAATATTACGCCTGAACAAGTAGCTGAGCACACACGTAAACTTTTACAGACAATGCGAAATGAAAAATAACTCTTAACTGAATTCGTGCTCGTAGTCCAGTGGATAGGACGTAAGCCTCCGGAGCTTGAAGCGTGGGTTCGATTCCCGCCGAGCACACCAAATAGAAATTGATTGGTTCCCTTTGAGGTCTTCCCCGTCAAAAGGACAGTAAAAATAAAAAATTTTATACTGGCAGATATTTATCTGCTGTTTTTTTTATGGGAGGGATTTTTATGAAGAAATGCACAGTGCAAACCGTAGCCGAGGCGATAAATCGTCTGGCACCGAAAAAATTAGCGGAAGAATGGGACAATCCCGGACTTTTGCTGGGCGACCCGACAACCCAAGTAAAAAAAATTTTCGTCTGCCTTGACGTGTTAGACGAAAATATTTCGCGGGCAATAGAGCTGGACGCGCAGTTAATCGTTGCTCATCACCCGCTGATATTCCACGCGATAAAAAACATTCGCTCCGATTTGCCGCTGGGTAAAAAAATTTCGCGGCTGATAAAAAATAATTTGGCGGTCTTCGCGGCGCATACAAATTTAGACAGCGCAAATGGCGGCGTCAATGACATTTTGGCAAAAAAAATCGGCTTGACTGATGTAAAAATGTTTGGCTACGAAGAAATTTCATTGGGACGAATGGGCACTTTGGAAACGCCAATGACAGCAGAAAATTTTGCTCGCCACGTAAAAAAATCGCTCAACGCTGAAAATGTTCGGCTGGTCAGCGCGGGCGATTTTATGATTAGCAAAGTTGGGATATGCGGCGGCGCAGGCGCGGATTTTATTCAGAAGGCGAAATTTTTTGGCGCACAAGCTTTCGTCACAGGCGATGTAAAATATCACGAGGCGCAATCCGCTGTTGAAAATGAAATCCACGTGGTGGACGCGGGACATTTCGCCACGGAATTTCCAATCGTTCACGAGCTGGCAAATTATCTGCGCGAAGAGTTAAAATTTTTTTCCGTGGAGATTATCGAAGACACGACCGCTAAAGATTTTTTTGTCACGCTATAATTTCCCTTGACTTAAAGCCAACTTGAACTGTTAAACTTGCGGCGGACAAAATTTTTTCGGAGTGATTATCATGACAATAGGCGAAGTCAGTGAGAAATACGATATAACGGCAGACACTCTGCGCTATTACGAACGGATTGGCTTGATACCGCCGGTGCCGCGCAAAAATAATGGAATTCGCGATTATGACGAGGAATCTTGCAACTGGGTGAGTTTCGTTAAGTGTATGAGGAGCGCGGGCGTGCAGATTGAACCGCTGATTGAATATGTTTCACTCATGCAGGCGGGCACAGGTTTTCAGCGGCGCAAAAAAATTTTAATCGAGCAGCGGTTACGTCTTCAAAAGCAAGCAGAAACTTTGCTCACGACGATTGAGCGGCTCGATTACAAAATTAAACACTATGAAGAACTTTTCAGTTAAAATCTTTTACTTATCGTCAATGCCCCAAGCGTGCATACCTTCCTTGTCGGGCATAATGTTAGGATCAAAGACAGGCTCTTCAACGCCGCGATTTTTCTGTGAAATATAATCGTCAAGCGCAATGAACGCATATTTACAAAGGCGAGCAACGGCATAAAGATTTGTCAAGCAGAGGAAACCCATAAACAAATCCGCGCTGTCCCAGACTAAATTCAATTCAGCAAAACTGCCGAACAAAACCATTGCCACGACACCGACGCGGAAAAGATTCATGGCATTGCGGGCAATGACGCTGGGCAAAACGCCGGATTCGTCGCCTTCAAAAAACGCAATGTTAATTTCGCCGTAATAGTAATTGCCGACGACAGAACTAAACGCAAAAAGAAATACAATCACCGCTAAAACGTGCGGCGCGTATGTTCCATAAACACTAGCCAGAGAAATTTGAACGAGAGCAACGCCGGTTAAATCTCCGCCGATTGAATATTCACCGGTGAGCAAGATTGAAAAGGCTGTAGCTGAGCAGACAAGCCACGTGTCAACATAGACGCCGAAACTTTGAATCAGTCCTTGACGCGCAGGGTGTTTACCGCTGGCAGTAGCCGCCGCATTCGGGACAGAACCTTCGCCCGCCTCATTGGAGAATAAGCCGCGGCGAACGCCCGTCATAAACACCGTAGCAAAGCCGCCGCCGACCGCCGCTTGCGGACTAAATGCGTCGTGAATAATAAGTGCGAACATCGCCGGTACTTTATCAAAGTTAATGACGATAATTATTACTGCAGACAAAAGATAAATTCCCGCCATACTCGGCACGAGCATTTCCGTAAATTTTGCAATGCGTGTTGCACCGCCAAAAATAACCAACGCCGTCAGAGCCGCCACAGCCACAGCGGTTATCACGTGGTCAATGCCAAATGCTGTTTCCACTGCGCCGACGATTGTATTTGCTTGAACAGAAACGTAAATAAGACCGAACGTAACAGAAATTAAAATCGCGAAAAGTTTTGCTAAGCCCTTCATGTGGAGGGCATTTTTCATGTAGTAAGCGGGACCGCCGTGAAAAGATCCTTCGCCTTTTGGTAACTTGTAAATCTGCGCGAGTGTGCTCTCAACAAAACCGGTAGCACAACCGATAAACGCAATTAACCACATCCAAAAGACCGCGCCAGGACCGCCGGTGACAATGGCAATAGCGACGCCGGCAATATTTCCAACTCCAACACGCGACGCCGTGGATACGCAAAACGCTTGAAAGCCGCTAATTTCTTTACCGGTTGTCTTTTGACCTGCGCTCCCAAAAATTAATTTAATCATTTCGCCGATTAAGCGTAGCTGTACAAATTTTGTTCGCAACGTAAAAACCACGCCCGAGCCGATTAGCGCGATGATAATTACATACGTCCACAGGAACGAATTAATTTCATTGATCACGCCGTGCAATGCTTCCATAAAATTTTTCCCCCTATCAACTTGATATATTAACAATTATTTCAACGTTTATATTTTATTTGAATTGCCTTGAATTGTAAATGAAAACTTCAAAGGTTTTTCAGGTTGCTTTGTTATATTGGCGAAAAATATTTTGGAAAGGAAGAGGTATGAAGATGAGCGTATTAAAATTTTTAGCGGCAATTATTTTTAGCGTAATTTTTATTTTCGGCTCAACTGCACAGGCGGCTCAGAAAAAAATTTTAATCAATTCTGCAAGCCGGCTCATGCAGTTTTTTGATGGCGGCGTCAAGGTTGCGGTTTATCATTTGGGTTTGGGCAAGGTGAGCACTCCCACGCCCACGGGTTATTTCCAAATTCGCGAGAAGGAAATTAATCCGCCGTGGATTGATCCGTCCGATCCGGAATTTGAAGTTCCGTCCGGCCCGGATAATCCGTTGGGTTATCGCTGGATGCAGATTGAAGGCAATTACGGCATTCACGGCACCAATCGCCCCGAAAGTATTGGCGGCTACGTGTCAAACGGCTGTATTCGCATGATTGAACGCGACGTTGAGGAACTTTTTGACGCGGTGGAAGTCGGTACGCCCGTCGAAATAAATTACAATCGAATCGTCGTGGAGAAGACGCCCGAAGGCGACGTTGTTTACTACATTTACCCCGATGGCTACGGCTGGCAGGATATTAACGTTGCCGACGTAAAAAAATGGATTGAACCTTTTGGCGTGCTGGCATTCGAGAGCGATTATAACATTTCGCAGAACATTGAGGATTCCGACGGCGAACCGAATTTTATCGGCAAGCCTTACAACGTGGAAATTAACGGCGAACTTACTCAGCCAACCGACGCGAATAACACCAGATTTTTTGCAAAGGCGGTTGTCCGCGACGGAATTTCTTATATGCCGGTTGTCCCCATTGCTAAAATTTTGAAACTCAAGCTTGAGTGGAATAAATCCGAGTCAACGTTAAAAAGCCGTTTTGGGAAAGTTGTTTGCTACGAGAAAAAAGATCAACTCTATTGCAATTCCGACGACGCTACAATTCTTTTTAACATGGAAGGCGGCTTGCAGACCGGCGAGGACGGCGCGAAAGTTTTTCGTTTTAAATCTCTACCGATAATCGAGCCGACAACGCCCGTTGAACCGCCCAAAACTACTGACAAAGATAAAAAGACTAAACCGACCGACGAAACTAAACCTGCTGATGAAACAGAACTTGACGATAAACCACAAGTAAAAGAATACGAGGCGGCGAAGCCATGAAAAAATTTTTGATTATTGACGGCAGCAGTATTTTTTATCGCGCATTTTATGCCATGCCGCCCTTGACCGCCCCAACCGGCGAACCAACCGGCGCAGTTGTCGGTTTCGCGAATATCATTTTAAAAATCCTGCGCGAACAATCGCCTGACTTCGCGGCGGTTGCTCTTGACACGTCAAAGGAAACTTTTCGCAACGAAATTTTCACGGAATATAAAGCAACTCGCCAGAAAATGCCTGATGAACTCGCCGCCCAACTCTCTTTGCTGAAAGAATTTATCGAAGTTATCGGCTTGAAAACTTGTGCGGCGGCAGGCTACGAAGCTGATGACGTTATCGGCACGCTGGCGACTCAAGCCGCTGAAAATTTTTCTGTTGAGATTTTGACGGGCGACCGCGACGCCTTGCAACTAATCAACGCGACGACACGAGTTTTGCTCAACAAAAAGTCCAGCGTCGAAGTTTACACCGAGAAAAAATTTTTCAACGAATACGGATTTGCACCGGCTCTGCTTGTCGATTTTAAAAGTTTGCGCGGCGACCCGTCCGATAATATCCCAGGCGTGCAGGGTATCGGTGAAAAAACTGCTACCGCGCTGATTAAAGAATTCGGCACGCTGGAAAATGTTTTGGCGCACCGCGACGAAATTAAATCTAAAAAAATTCGCGCCGCCTTGGAAAATTTTTCTGACGACGCGATTTTAAGCAAACAGCTCGCGCAGATTGTCCGCAACGTACCGAAAATTTATTTCAGCACGCAAGATTTTAAAATTGTCCCGAATTTTGCCCGCGCCAATGAATTTTGCGACCGTTACGCGCTCAACGTTGCGAAAAAAAATATTCATAATCTTTTTGGCGAAGAAAATCTTTTCAACACCGCGCCGAAAAAATTTTTATCTGTGCCTAAAGTTAGTTCGCAACCCGACTTTGAAAAAATCTTCGCGGCGGAGGCTGTGACGATTGCTCAAGTTGGGGAAAATTTCGCGATAAAAATTTTCGGCGATGAAATTTTTTTAATGATGCCAGCCGATGTGCAAAAAGTTTTTAACGAATTCACCGGCAAAATTATTTTGAGCGGCGCAAAAAATTTTCTGCGCGTCTTCAAAGTCACAAACCTTGAAAAATTTTTTGACGTGGAAATTGCGGCGTATTTGCTCTATCCCGAATTGGAAGATTATTCCTGCGAAAAACTTTTGCCGCTAGAATTCGACGGCTTGACAATGCCCGATAATTTTACGTCAACAAATGCCACTGCGCTGGAAAAACTCGCCGCACTTTATGAAAAAAAAATAGCCGACGCCAGCTTGACGCGACTTTATAACGAAATAGAATTGCCGCTCACGGAAGTTTTAGCGCAAATGGAACGACGCGGAGTTTTCGTTGACAAAAAGCGGCTTGAAGAAAAATCTGCGCAGATGTCCAAACGAATCGCCGCGCTTGAAAAAAATATTTACGAGTTGGCGGGCAAAACATTCAACATAAATTCGCCAAAGCAGCTCGCCGGAATTTTGTTTGTAGAATTAAATCTGCCGTCCGTCAAAAAAACTAAAACCGGCTACTCAACCAGCGCGGAAGTTTTGGAGGAATTGCGTTGGCGGCATCCGATTGTTGAGGCAATTTTAAATTTCCGCGCCCTGACGAAATTAAAATCAACTTATCTTGACGGGCTGGGAAAATTAATCGGCGATGACGGGCGCGTCCACACGAATTTTAATCAGACTGTGACGGCGACGGGCAGGCTTTCAAGCTCCGACCCGAATTTGCAAAACATTCCCGTGCGAACAGATGAAGGCAGGGAGATTCGCGCCCTATTCGAGCCTGGCGAAGGTTTCGACTGCATTTTATCCGCTGATTATTCGCAAATTGAACTGCGGCTACTAGCTCATATGTCCGGCGACGAAAATTTAATCGACGCGTTTATCAAAGGACAGGATATTCACGCAAGGACGGCGGCAGAAGTTTTCGGCGTGCCAATCGACGAGATAACGCCCGATTTGCGCCGTAAAGCCAAGGCGGTAAATTTCGGCATTGTTTACGGGATAAGCGACTATGGTCTTTCGCAGAATTTGAATATCAGCCGCAAAGAGGCGGGTGAATATATCGCGCTGTATTTTGAACGTTATCCCGGCGTAAAAAATTTTCTGGACGCAACTGTTGCTAAGGCGCATTTGCAAGGCTATGTTACGACGATGTTTGGGCGGCGAAGATTTTTGCCCGCGATTAACAACAAAAATTTTAACCTGCGCACTCTTGCCGAGCGTATGGCAATGAACACGCCGATTCAAGGTAGCGCGGCGGATATTATCAAGCTGGCGATGATTCACGCTGAAAAAAATTTGCGCGGCTTTGACAGCAGAATAATTATTCAGGTGCACGACGAACTTGTCCTTGAGGCTAAAAACTCCGAGCTTGCCGAAGTTAAAAAAATTTTGCGCGATTCAATGGAAAATGTTATAAAAATCTCTGTACCGCTGATTATTGATGTTCACAGCGGAAAAAATTGGGCATTAGCTAAGTAAAAAAAAATAGAGCCCGTTCTTTAACGAACTCTCTAAGATTTTTTAAGCGGGAATCGCGTTAACTTTCAACGTGAGCTTAGATTTTTTGCGAGCCGCCGCGTTTTTGTGAATCGTATTGTTAGCCGCCGCCTGATCAATGGCTTTGTGCGCCGCCGGCAAAAGTTTTTGAGCTTCTGCCGCATCGCCAGCCGCTATTGCCGCCAACACGAGCTTTTGAGCTTTCTTCATGCGCGTTTTCTCAAAAATATTGCGGGCGCGGCGTTTCGCGTCGACTTTCATGCTTTTAATCGAAGATTTAATATTAGGCAACGAAATAACCTCCTTGTAAAATTCTTTACAGCTGTGGAAGTTTATCACAGCGTAAATTAAATTGCAAGGAGATTTTTGTTACTCATTGCTCTTTGATTCAAGATGATTTATATAGTGAAAGAAAACGTTAAAAACATTAAATGCTATTTGTAATTTTATTTAAACTGACGTATAATCCGCCCGAAACACAAGAAGTCTTTGAGGAAATTGTAAGCCTCCTGCACTGTTATTCCATGAAGTTGTACAGTAGCAGGAGGAGAAT
>CAJONF010000118.1 GCA_905236665.1 uncultured Selenomonadaceae bacterium
GTCAAAGTCGGTCGAAACGGTTTCGGGGTTGTTGTTGATGATAATCGCCTCAATGCCCGCCTCGCGCAGTGCCCAGACGCTGTGAACTGAGCAATAATCGAACTCGACGCCCTGTCCAATGCGAATCGGCCCCGAACCAAGCACGATAATTTTTCTCTTATCGCTGACTTCGACTTCATCAACCTCGCCGCGATAAGTTGAATAATAGTAAGGCGTCATTGCCTCGAATTCAGCCGCGCAGGTGTCAACCATTTTATAAACCGGCAGAATTCTGAACTGTTTGCGCATATCGCGGATTTCGTTAATATGAGTGCCCGTAAGTTCGGAGATAGATTTATCAGCTAAGCCCAAAAGTTTTGCCTCGCGCAGGGTTTTAGCATTGAGTTCACCCTTTTGCAAACGAATTTCCATGTCCGTGATATTTTTAATTTTATCAATAAACCAGCGGTCAATCTTGGTGATGTCGGCAATTTCTTCGGGCGTAGCAATATTTCTGCGCAGAGCCTCGGCGATAAGGAAAAGGCGTTCGTCGTCAACGCGGTAGAGACGTTTTTTAATTTTTTCGTCGTCCCAATCGTCCATCTTATCCATATGCAGACGATTGACGCCGATTTCCAAACTGCGCACGGCTTTTAAAATCGCGCCTTCAAAAGTGCGGTCAAGGCTCATGACTTCGCCGGTAGCTTTCATCTGCGTGCCAAGCGTCGTATCAGCATAAACAAATTTATCGAACGGCCAGCGCGGGAATTTCACAACGATATAATCAACGCTCGGTTCAAAGCAAGCTTTAGTTTTTTTCGTGACGGCGTTAACAATTTCATCAAGCGTGTAGCCAATGGCGATTTTTACGCTGACTTTTGCAATCGGATAACCCGTTGCCTTACTTGCAAGCGCACTTGAACGGCTTACACGCGGATTAACTTCGATAACGTAATAATCTTGACTCTTGGGGTCAAGCGCGAATTGAACATTACAACCGCCCTCAATGCCCAGTGCACGAATCATTTTTAAACTAGCTGAACGCAGGAGCTGATATTCTTGATCAGTTAACGTCTGCGAAGGAGCCACAACGATTGAATCGCCCGTATGCACGCCTACCGCGTCAAAATTTTCCATGCTACAAATCGTTATGCAGTTATCGTTGCCATCGCGCATGACTTCAAATTCAATTTCTTTCCAGCCCGCGATTGAGCGTTCAATAAGCACTTGACCAATCATTGAATATTTTAGTCCGCGCAGGGTAATTTCGATAAGCTCTTCTTCGCTATTGGCAATGCCGCCACCCGTGCCGCCGAGTGTGTAAGCAGGTCTTACAATCAGCGGGTAGCCGATTTGATTAGCAAACTCTATCGCGCCGTGAATATCTTCAACAATCGTTGATTCGGGAATTGGTTCGCCGATTTGCTCCATTGTCTCCTTAAAAAGTTCGCGGTCTTCAGCTTTTTTTATTGCTTGAAGTGGCGTGCCGAGCAGTTCGACGTTGTATTTTTCAAGTGCGCCGCTCTCTGCTAACTGTACAGCCAAATTCAAGCCCGCCTGTCCACCGAGCGTGGCGAGCAATCCGTCGGGACGTTCTTTTTCAATTATCGCCGTCAAAAAATCCACGGTGAGCGGCTCAATGTAAACGCGGTCGGCAATGTTGGCGTCTGTCATTATCGTTGCAGGATTTGAATTGACTAAAACAACCTGCAAACCTTCTTCTTTGAGCGAGCGGCAAGCTTGCGAGCCGGCATAATCGAATTCTGCCGCCTGTCCTATGACTATTGGACCCGAACCGATGACGAGTATTTTATTTAAATTTTTTTTCTTAGGCAAAGTCAAATCCCCCTAAAAATTTTCATGTGTTCTATAAATTCGTCGAACAGGCGAACGCTATCATTTGGTCCTGGCGCGGCTTCGGGGTGATATTGCACGCTGGTTATCGGTAAAGATTTATGGCGTACACCTTCGATCGTGCCGTCATTCAGGGAAATATGTGTGACTTCAATCGGCAGACCTGCCAAAGATTTTTCGTCAACTGCGTAACCGTGATTCTGTGAAGTTATAGCAACTTTTCCCGTGCGCAAATCTTTTACAGGCTGATTGGAGCCGCGGTGCCCGAATTTTAATTTGTAAGTGTTCGCGCCCATTGCCAAGGCTAAAATCTGATGCCCTAAACAAATTCCGAAAATCGGTCGCCTGTCTAAAAGTTTTTGCACTTCGCGAATCACGCTGGGAACGTCTTTAGGGTCGCCGGGACCATTTGAAAGAAAAATTCCGTCGGGATTGAACTTTAAAATTTCCTCCGCTGTGGTTTTTGCAGGGACGACCGTCACGCGGCAATTTAATTTTCTCATGGCGTCAAGAATATTTCTTTTTATGCCGAAATCCATTGTCACGACGTTAAAAGGATTTTTTCCCGCGTCTAGCGTGTAAGCAACGGGCGTCGTAACCATTTCCACAACATTTTTTCTAATCGGCAAAGCCATCATCTCGTTAATCGTGCCCTGCGAAGTGTATTCGCTGACAATAACGCCCTTCATGGTGCCTGCCGAACGAATTTTTCTGGTTAGGGCGCGGGTATCCACGTCATAAAGGCAGGGAATTTTTTCTGCCGTTAAAAATTCCGGCAAAGTTTTTTCCATTGAGGAGCTTGACGGCTTTTCGCAAAGTTCGCCAACGATTAGTCCGCCAACAAAACTTCTGCGGCTCTGATTAAAAATTTTTGCCGTGCCGTAATTGCCGATTAGCGGATAAGTAAGCGTGACAATCTGGCGGCAATATGACGGGTCTGTTAAAATTTCTTGATAGCCGGTCATGCCCGTGTTAAAGACGACTTCGCCTTCAGTCGTGGCGTTCGAGCCGCCGAACAGTTGCCCGCGAAAGGTCGTGCCGTCCTGCAGTATCAATTTCCCTTTCAAAATCTTCACCTACTAAGTTAAATTATTTTGTTATACTTGCTCAAAAAGTTTATCACACGGCAAGCGGCATTGCAAATATTTTCGCGGTGCGCCGCCGAATAATTCTGTATACAGATTTTTAATCAAAAAAATTTTGCCCGTTCCAAATCGGAGCGGGCTTTTCGTTTTCAAAAAAAATTACACAAGGTCAAATTGCAAAGTATTTTTAATTTGCTCGGCTACGCGTTTCATAGTGTCAGCAGTTTGTACCAAAGCCATACGAACAAACCCTTCGCCACTGGGTCCAAACGCGCTACCAGGTGTCACCATGACATTAGATTTTTCTAGCAGAGTTTTGACAAATTCTTCAGACGTGCCAAAATTTTTCGGGACGGGTGCCCAAACAAACATCGTCGCTTTTGGTTTATCAATGTGCCAACCCGCCGCGTTCAAGCCGTCAATCAGCGCGTCAATTCGTTCGATATAAGCCGCCCGCGTTTTGTCGATAACTTCTTGCGGGCTTTGCAACGCCGCGATAGCCGCCTTTTGAATCGGCAGAAATAATCCGTAGTCCATGTTGCTTTTCAAAAGTTTAATGCGCTTGACGACATCTTTATTGCCTAAACAAAAACCAACACGCGCTCCGGCAAGACCGTAAGTTTTCGACAGGGAATTAAATTCTACGCCGATATCTTTTGCGCCGTCAAAACTCAAGAAACTAAAACCGTGCGAGCCGTCAAAAATTAATTCACTGTAAGCGTTGTCGTGCAGGACGATAATTTCGTTTTTCTTCGCGAAATGAATCAGCCGTTCATAAAAATCCGGCGGCGCAGTGGCGGTTGTTGGGTTGTTTGGATAGGAGACGACCATAAATTTTGCGCGGGCGGCAACATCTGCAGGAATTTTTTCAAGCTGGATAATATAATCGTGTTCGCGCAGTTGTGGCATAAAAAAAATCTGCGAGCCGGCGATTTTTGAACCGTCAGCAAAAACAGGATAACACGGATCCGGAACAAGCGTTAAATCGCCTTCGTTAATAATCGTCAGGGCAATGTGAGACAAACCTTCCTGTGAACCCCACAACGAACAAACTTCACACGCCGGATCAATTTCCACGCCATAACGACGACTATACCAATCGCTTGCCGCGTTCAAAAGTTCGCCCGTGTCCGTTATCGCGTAGACATAATTTTCCGGCTTAAGTGCTTCTTCCGACAAAATTTTCATGACGTGTGCGGGCGGCGGTATGTTCGGTGCACCGATTGATAAATCTATGACGTTTGCACCTTCCGCGATTTTTTTTTGTTTCATTGCGGCGAGCCGTGCAAAAATTCCTTCGCCAAAATTTTCCATGCGCTTTGCAAATTTCAAAATATCAACCTCCAAACACGGATGAAAAATTTTTAAAGAGCAACGGCTTCTTTAATGAAGATTTTCTTAAACAAACTTACAAAATTTTTGCAGGCGGTGGACATCGTTTGATTCTTCAGCCAAGAAATAACCGTGTGCGTCGTCATCTCCGGTTCAACGATACGTTTATAAACTAAATCGCCGTCCGTGAGCAATTTTTTACTTGAAACGGGGATCATCGCCATACCCAAATTCATTTTCACCATTAGCAAATCTTGAACGACACTATCAGATACGCAAATAATATTCGGCTCAAAATCCAGACGCTTGCAGGCGGCAATGAAATTCGATTTCCAGCGCAGGGGAATAATTAGCGGCTGACCTTTGAGTTCTTCAAGGCGGATTGTCTCATCATCGCCACAAAGATTTTTAGCGTTCATAACCATAACGAGCGGCTCATTGGGCAGGACGAGCAGTTCATAATTCAGATTGTCGACTTGCGTGCGCGTGATTGCTATTTCAATTATGCGATTGTCAAGCAATTCCAAAATCCGTGCGCCTTCCGATTCCCAAATTTCAAACGTGACATCGGGATAAATCTTGCGGAATTCAAAAATTAATTCGGGCAAAATCATCGCGCCGGACGTTGTGATTGTCCCGATACGAATTGTGCCCTTTGTGCCGCTACCAATTTCGGTTATCTCGCGGACTGTACCGTCCACCATGCCCAAAATATTTTCAACGCGATTGTACAGGACGTGCCCAGCTTCCGTCAGACGAATTCGCCGCGAACCACGCTCAAAAAGTTTCACGTGCAAATTTTCTTCCAAATGTTTCATCTGGCGACTTAACGCCGGCTGGGCAATTCCCAAACGCTGCGCCGCGTGGCTGATATTCCCTTCCTCAACGATTGCAAAAAACGCTCTCATGTCTTTAATGCCGATAGTTTGTCCCATTCGTTAATTCATCTCCATAAAATTTTTTTTACTGCCGGCAATGCTTTTGTTAAAAAGATTATAGCATACTTTTGCACGATATGGTATAGTTTCATTGATAATTTTACCAAGAAAAAATTTCGAGGTGATATTGTGCCTACACTTAATTGGATTGGAAAAGATAAGGTTGTCAATTACGAAGTCCCGTTTAAAATTTTGAATCACAAATATAATTTCGGCGGCGCATCGGAAAACAAAATTATTCACGGCGACAATTTAACCGCGCTGAAAAGTCTTTTGCCCGAATACGAAGGACGCGTTAAATGCATTTACATTGATCCGCCTTATAACACCGGCAACGAGGGCTGGATTTATAATGACAAAGTTAATTCGCCGCAGATGAAAGATTGGATTAACAAAGTTGTCGGCAAAGAGGGCGAAGACCTTTCACGCCACGACAAATGGCTCTGCATGATGTATCCCCGCCTTAAACTTTTGAAAAAACTTTTGGCGGACGACGGCGCGATTTTTATTTCTATTGACGACAACGA
>CAJONF010000119.1 GCA_905236665.1 uncultured Selenomonadaceae bacterium
AAATCTCCGCACTGAAATCTTTGATAACATTTTTGAAGAAAATTTTTTCTAGAATCAGCACGCGATTTGCAGACTCGGTAGCGTCATTGAGTTTTATCGCGGCAGTTTCATTTGGCGGCGGTTTTTCGAGGCGTTGCATGCGGTCGAGCGTAATTTGACGACTACGCGCACGTTTTGCCGTCGAAGCTCTAACTTTATTGCGCCTTACGAATTCTTCCAGCTTAGCAATTTCAATCTGCTGTTTCTCATAAGCTTTAAGTTCTGCCGCCCGCCGTTCTCGTTTAAGCTGAACAAATTTTTCATAGTTGCCGGGATAGAGCGTCGCCCGCCCGTTTTCCATATCTAAAATTTTTTCAACGCAGTTTTGCAGAAAATGCCGGTCGTGCGTGACAGCAATAACTGTGCCGCGATAATTCTTGACAAAATCTTCCAGGAACGCGATTGAATAAATGTCCAGATGATTTGTCGGCTCGTCCAAAATTAAAATGCGCGGTTCATTTAGCAAAGCCTTTGCCAAAGAAATTTTTGCCGATTCGCCGCCGCTGAAGTGATTCGGATTTTTTTCAAGTTCCGCCTCCGAAAAACCCAGCCCGAATAAAATTTTTCGCGCCTGAAATTTTTCTACGCCGCCCGTCAACATTTCGTCAAGGAGCGTGTTGGCAGAAAAATGCGGCGTCTGTTCGACAAAACCAATATCCTCCGAACGAAGCCCGCTGATTGTGCCCGCGTCAAAAATTTCCGCGCCCGTCATAATCTTTAACAGCGTAGATTTTCCCGCGCCGTTTTTGCCGACGATGCCGACCTTCTCGCCGTCGATGATTTTAAAAGTCACGTCGCGGAAGATGAGCCGCTCGCCGTAAAATTTCGTAATGTTTTCCAGTTGAATCATTTGCTCGCCTCAAAATTTTTTCTTCATGATAGCAGAAAAAAGCCGTCGCCGCAAAATTTTTTTTGAATTGACAATGCACGGCTTTTAATTTATTTTGTGAGCTAAAAAATTTGACGGGAGGAAAAATTTTTGGACAAGGTACGATTGGCGGCAACAAAAATTCTTTACGACGTGGCTAAAAACGGCGCGTGGGCTAACGTCGCGTTGGCACAAACACTGCGGCAGGAAAAGTTCAGCGATTTGGACAGAAAATTTTGCACGGAATTGGTTTATGGCGCGGTGAAGGCGGGCGCGTCGCTGGATTGGAAAATTTCAAAATATTTGAGTCGCCCGCTCGCCAAAGTCGATGAAAAAATTTTAGCCGTCCTGCGCGTGGGGTTTTATCAAATTTTTTTTCTAGACCGTGTGCCGAATTCCGCAGCAGTAAATGAATCAGTCGAACTGTCGAAAAAATTTTGCAGTCTCGGCGCGTCAAAGTTCGTCAACGCTGTCTTGCGTTCAGCGATTAGAGAGCCGCAAAAATCTGACTTCCCAGCGAGTGACGACCTAAAATCTCTGGCGTTAAAAACTTTTCATCCGTTGTGGCTCGTGAAATTATTTGTCAAAGAATTCGGGCTGGACGTGGCGAAAAAAATTTTAGATTTCGACAACACCGACCCGCCGCTTTGTTTGCGCGTGAACTTTTTGCGAACAACACGCGAAAAAATTTTAACTGAACTGGAAAATTTCGGTGCGCAGGGAGAAATTTCTACATTTGCGCCCGAAGGAATAATCTGTCACAGCCACGGCGCGTTAGATAAATTTCAACCGCTCCGCGCAGGGCTTTGCCAAGTTCAAGACGAAAGCTCCATGACGGCGGCGCGGCTTCTAAATCCTGCGGCGGGCGAATTCGTCATTGACTGTTGCGCGGCACCAGGTGGCAAGGCTACACATCTCGCTGAACTGATGAAAAATCGCGGACGAATCATCGCGGCGGACATTTACGAAACGAAACTTGAACATATCGCGCAAAATTCTCAACGTTTAGGAATAAAGATTATTGAGCCGCTGTTAATTGACGCGCAGGAAATCGGCGAAAAATTTTTTGAGCAGGCGGATAAAGTTTTGGTTGACGCGCCGTGTTCAGGATTGGGCGTTCTGCGTAGAAAAGCTGACCTGCGCTGGAAAAAAAATCCCGCCGAGTTGAAAGATTTACCAACTCTGCAGGAAAAAATTTTGTTGAGCGCGGCTAAAACTTTAAAACGTGGCGGAATTTTAGTTTACAGCACCTGCACAATCACGCGGCGCGAAAATCAAGATATCGTGGAAAAATTTTTGGCGGCGCATAAAAATTTTCAGCTTATCGAAATGAAAAC
>CAJONF010000120.1 GCA_905236665.1 uncultured Selenomonadaceae bacterium
CGGCAGTTGTTTGATTGAAATTTCGGTTAATAGGTTCGCTTTTTCCCGTTCTGTTAAAAAATCTGCGCAAATTCGGCGCGAAATTCTATCTTTGTCGATTATTCCTTGACTTGTCACGCCAAATCCTTTGTCAATCCACCGCTGAATAATTTTTGTCGGGCGCACGCCGTGTAAAATTCCGTATGGCACAGTTTTTAGCCCAAATTCCCCAACGAGCAATAAATACAAATTTTTTTTGATTAAACGATTAATTTCTGCGCCAAAACGTTCATTTTCATTCGCAAGCGAACTTTTTTTAAAAAAATATTCTTCGCCGCAAATATTTACTTTTAAACGCGTTGTAATGCGTCTGCCAGTAATTTCATTGAAAATTTCCAGCTCATCAAAGTCCGCCGTGTCATCATCGACAATTTCCACTTTCAACGAGCGTAAAACTTCAAAAATTATCTTTGAATAATCATTTTTTCCGAGTTGAGTCAACTTTTTTACCTTCAGGCTCAAAAATTTTTCACCTCGCTTGCTGACAGTCCTTGCAATAGCCAAAAAATTTTACTTCGTGATTCAAAATCTTAAAATCTGACTTATTTTCTATGGTTTCTTCCAATTCATCAAGCAAGTCTTCTTCAAACTCGATAACTTTTTTGCATTTCAGGCAAATTAAATGGTGATGATGATGAATTTTCGGATCGGCGGTGTTGAGTTCGTAGCGGGCGCAACCGTCGCCGAAATCAATTTGAACGAGAATTCCAAGCTCGCTGAGCAAATCCAATGCACGATAAACCGTCGCTAAACCAATTTCCGAATCTTTTTCGCGCAGAATTCCGTAAACATCTTCCGCGCTCATGTGGTGTCTATCCGAATTTTCGACGAAAATTTTCAAAATTTCCTTGCGTTGCGGCGTCATTTTGTAGCCACGTTCGGATAATTTTTCGCGCAGGTCTTTCAAGTTGAAAAGTTGATGATTTTCGCTCATATCAAAGCCTCCTTCGCATTTGCGCCGATTATACCAGTTTTTTTCTCAACTGTGAAGAAAAATTTCATGGCGATTTTCAAGCTTTAAAATCGTTTTTATGCTTAAAATTTCGGCAGGATTTTATTTGTAAGCTTAGAATTCACTTTACATTATGAAAAATTCTATTTTTAAAACTCTAAACGACGCCGCAAGCCGTCTGGAAGAAAAAAATATTGATTCGCCGCGCCTAGACGCTGAAATTTTGCTCGCTCACGTCCTAAATTGCCGCAGATTAAATCTTTATGTCGATTCGGATAAAATTTTGCCGCTCGAAACCGTTTTGAAATTCAATGAGCTGATAAATCGGCGGTTAGAAAATATACCTGTCGCTTATCTTGTCGGAAGAAAAGATTTTATGGGTTTATCGTTCACCGTGAATGAAAATGTACTAATTCCGCGACCGGAAACTGAAATTTTAACTGAATTAGTCGGAGAATATCTACGTTCGCTAAAAAATGAAGTGATTTTTGCTGATTTAGGTACCGGTAGCGGCGCAATTTCCATTTCAATTTTAAAATTCGTAAAAAAATCCCGCGCAGTGGCGGTTGATATATCTGATAAGGCATTGGAAGTTGCGAAATTCAATGCAAGAAAGTTTCACGTCGAAGATAGAATAAAATTTTTCTGCGGAGATTTATTTTCGCCGCTTAAAGGCAGAATTTTTAATGCGATCGTCTCAAATCCGCCATATATCCCGACAAAAGATTTAAAAACTTTGCAAACTGAAGTAAAAAAAGAACCGCAACTCGCATTGGACGGCGGCGAAGACGGTTTAAATTTTTATCGTAGAATAATTTCCGACGCACCGAGATTTTTAGTTGACGGCGGACTTTTAGCGGTCGAAATCGGAATAAATCAAGCAAATTCAGTAAAAAAACTTTTTGAGCAAGAAAATTTCGTAGACATAGAAATTTTTAAAGATTTAGCGGGGATTGAGCGTATAATCGCAGGAATTTTTAAAATTGACTTGAAGTTTACTCCGTGTGATAAAATTTTTTTTAGTTAAATTATGACGCGACGAGAATTTTTAAAATTGAGTTTGACGCTTGCGATTGGAGGATTGACGATGAAAGTTGATGCGTCAGAAAAATTTTCGCGAATAGATTTTCACGCGCACGCAATACTTCCAAGCTTATTCGTTGGGAGTTTGTCAAGTTGAAAACGCACGAATGCTTTTGGAGGTTTGAGCAATGCGAAAATTTTTGGCGATATTGGGAGTGATTTTGATGTTGACGGCAAATGTAAGCGCGAAATCCATACGCACGCCCGAAGGAAATATGCCGCGGGTGCAATGGGCGGTTGTTGAGTCGGTTGAAGGCGAAATGACGCGAATAATCGACATGGGCGCAAGAATTTTGGCTCCGACAACGGCAAAAGAGGCGGGCACCTATGCACTTTACGGCGCGATTGAAAAAAATAATAAAAATTTGCTCCGACTGCTTGAAATTTACGCGAACGATGAAGCATATCGAATTCATAGCACGAGCGAGGCGTTTCAACAGTATAGAGCCGAGCGTTTACCTATTTTAGCAGGATTAAAAATTTTGCCTGTCAACGGCATTGTGCTTGAGCAGAAAAATCACGGCGTCGGGACGGTTGCCGTAACCAATCGCTTTGAAATCGCGCCGATAAATCTTGCGACGTTCCAAAAATTAATTTCTGCAGAAGGCATCCGCGCAGTTCGTGAAGATTCGGGCGTAATGGGCGCGTTCGTCACAGCAGAGCAATCTCGACCAAATTTTATTCACACGATGATAATTTTCAGCGACGAAAACGCCGCGCAGAAATATTTCACGTCGAATGCTTACAAAAATTATCGTCGACAAGCGGAAAAATTGATTCAAGCCGAAAATAAAATTGATTATAAGCCGACGAAGATTCAACTGTCGGAGAAATTTTGATTAGGAGGAATTTTTTTATGCCGTTCATTTCAATCGAAGCTGCACGCCCGACCAAGGAGCAAAAGGAAAAACTTATTGCGGGTCTCACGAAGACCGCAAGCGAGATTTTGGGCGTGGACGAAAAATTTTTCCACGTTCTTGTTAAGGAAAACGATTTGGATAATTGGGGCGTCGGCGGAAAACCTTTGGCGCAATTTTTAGCTGAACAGAAAAAATAAAAATTGCGTGATAAAAATTTTCCCTCGTTGTAGAAAATTTGCAACGGGGGATTTTTTTCTGGTATAATTTTCAAGAAAAACACGAAGGGAGCAAGATAAATTTGAATTTAAATGAGGAAATAAACAAACGGCGCACGTTCGCGATAATTTCACACCCCGACGCTGGCAAAACGACGCTCACGGAAAAACTTTTGCTTTATGGCGGCGCGATTCATCTTGCCGGCTCGATTAAATCACGCAAAACGCAACGCCACGCCGTCAGCGACTGGATGGAGATTGAAAAACAGCGTGGAATTTCTGTGACGAGTTCTGTTTTGCAATTCGATTACGCCGGTTGCAGGATTAATATTCTTGACACGCCAGGTCACCAGGATTTTTCCGAGGATACCTATCGAACTTTAATGGCGGTTGATAGCGCGGTTATGATTTTGGACGCGGCAAAGGGCGTGGAAGCTCAGACGAAAAAACTTTTTAAAGTTTGTCGCGAGCGGCGCATACCGATTTTTACTTTTATAAATAAACTCGACCGCTACGGCAAAATTCCGCTCGATTTGCTTGATGAAATAGAAAAAGTTTTAGGTATTCCGACTTACCCGATGAATTTTCCAATCGGAACAGACGGAAAATATCTTGGCGTTTACGATAGACAGAAAAATTTGATAGAACTTTTCGCAGAAGACACTACACATGGTCAAAAAGAACGCGCATCAGAAATTTTCACACCCGATGATGCAGAAGTTATAAAACGTATCGGACAAGAAAATTTTGACGCGCTACAAGATGATTTAATGCTCCTTGACGAGGCGGGAGAAGTTTTTGATAAAGAGAAAATCGACGCTGGGGACTTAACGCCGACTTTTTTTGGTTCCGCAATGACAAATTTTGGTGTGCAAAACTTTTTAGAAGAATATTTACGGCTGGCACCGCCGCCCGCGCCGCGTCTGTCAAGCGACGGCATTATTGAGCCGGAAGACGAGAAATTTTCCGCGTTCGTCTTCAAAATTCAAGCCAACATGAACCCTGCGCACCGAGATAGGCTTGCATTTATCAGAATTTGTTCCGGAAAATTTGAACGCAACATGACAGTTTGGCACGCGGCTACGGATAAATTAATTAAACTCGCTCAACCACAACAATTTCTCGCGCAGGACAGGCAAATTATCGATGAAGCTTTTCCCGGCGATATTGTCGGTTTATTTGACTCAGGAATTTTCGGAATTGGCGACACTCTCACCGACGCCGCACATAAATTTAAATTTGAAGATTTTCCAACCTTCCCGCCCGAAAAATTCGCCCGCGTGCAAGCAAAAGATACTATGAAACGCAAACAGTTCGCCAAAGGTATCGATCAGCTGACGCAGGAAGGCGCGATTCAACTTTTTAATCAAGTCGGCGCGGGTACTGAATCTTATATCGTCGGAACCGTCGGTACTTTGCAATTTGAAGTTCTGCAATATCGTTTGAAATCTGAATACGGCGTGGATATTTTGATGACGATGTTACCATTTGAAGTTGCTCGCTGGCTAAAATTTTCTGACGGCGCAAAAATCACTCCCGCCAGTCTTCGCGGTGCAGATAGGGGAATGTTTGTCCTAGATCGCGCAGAAAATCCCGTCTTGCTCGTAGAAAATGAATGGGCTTTGGGCTGGATAAGCGACAACAATCCAAAACTTTTAATGAGTGCAACTCCGTTTTAAAAATTTTTTTATTGCCACAAGCTCAGCGGATCGGCATATTGATAAACGCCGTTGACATTTATAATATATTCCAAATGCAAATGCGGTCCCGTGGAATAGCCCGTGGAACCAACTTGCGCGATAATTTGTCCCGCCGCGACCTGTTGACCTGCCGCGACGTGCAAAGTACTGCAGTGAGCATAGCGCGTGTAAGCGTCAATGGCGGGGTGATAAATCAGCACTTGGTTGCCGTAGCCG
>CAJONF010000121.1 GCA_905236665.1 uncultured Selenomonadaceae bacterium
AAAAAACACGTCATTAAAACCGGTCTTGTCGTCATGCAATATCCTAAAGGCGTTAAATTCTCCGACGAAAACACCGCGCATTTGATTGTTGGCATTGCTGGTAAAGGCGACGACCATTTGGCGATTATCGCGAATTTGGCGACGATTACCATGGAATATTCCGAAGAAGATTTGCAGAAAGCTTACACGACCAAAGATCCGCAAGTTCTCTTTGATATGTTCACGAAAGGCTAAAGGATTTGAGTTGCGACCTGCAGAATATTTGTGACAGTCTTACAAATATTTAAATCACTTAGTCAAAGAAGACGTTTTGTCTTGATATTGAAAAATTGCGTAGCTTATTTACAATCGACGGAAAAAATTTAAGGAGGTCATCTCATGAAAAAAGCTGTACATTTTGGCGCGGGCAATATCGGGCGCGGCTTTATCGGCTTGCTTTTAAGTCAAGCGGGCTATCACGTTAGCTTTGTAGACGTTGCCGCCCCGCTTGTCGACGACATTAACACGCTCGGCAAATACAACGTACAAATTTTCGGCGAGGCTGAAAAAACTTTGGTCGAAAACGTCAGCGCGATTAATAGCAATGAGAACCTTGACGCACTGCTTGACGCGATTGTCGAGGCGGACATTGTAACCACGGCTATTGGTCCGAACATTTTAAAATTTATCGCGCCGAATATCGCTAAAGGCTTAACAAAGCGCGTTGCCACGAATAAAACGCCGCTTAACATTATCGCCTGTGAAAACATGGTCGGCGGTTCCACCGTGCTGAAAAATTTTGTCTATGAAAATCTTTCCGACGACGTTAAGCCCGAAATTGAAAAGTTAATCGGTTTTCCCGACGCGGCTGTTGATAGAATCGTTCCGCTCCAAAAGAACTACGAAAAACTTTTGGTCAAGGTTGAACCCTACGCCGAATGGGACGTTGATAAAAAAGGCGTTGTCGGCGAAATTCCCGCAATTAAAGGTATGACGCTTGTAGACAATCTCGGCGCGTACATCGAACGCAAACTTTTCACCGTCAACACCGGACACGCGTCCATTGCTTATCTTGCTTATCAAAAAGGCTTGCCCGACATAAGCTCCGCCATGCGCGATGAAGATATCGTTGCGGCGGCTCGCGCAGTGTGGGCTGAAACTTCCGCGCTGTTGATTGACAAATACGGCTTTGATCCGTTTGTTCATCAAAAATACGTCATGACGACGGAAACGCGTTTTAAGAATCCCGAAATCAGCGACGAAGTTACTCGCGTGGCTCGTGGTCCGAAACGTAAACTTTCTGCCGGCGACCGTCTTGTAAGCCCCGCGACGCAACTGATTGAACGTGGCAAAACTCCCGCCGCGCTGGCAAAAGTTATCGCCGCCGCGCTGAAGTTCGATTACGCCGAGGACAAAGAGGCTGTCGAAGTGCAAGACTTCATCAAGGCGAACGGCATTGACGTTGCAATTACCCATTTCACCGGCGCAACGAGTGATTCTGAACTTTTCGCGTTGGTAAAATCCAACCTTTAATCCTCTGAAACTTTTTTCCTTACCACAACCCTAAAAAATTTTTCCCGCTCAAAAGATTTTGAACGGGAATTTTTTTATCTAAGTGATAATTTTTTGTAACGAAAAAAATAATCCCCGCTCAAGAATTTTGAACGGGGAATTTTTTTATCTAAGTGATAAATTTTAATCGAAGAGGAAAACAACTTTCAAGTCTTTTAAAAATTTCGTGGCGTAATTTTCAATCAGCACGCGATTTGAATCGGGGACGCTAAGAACGGGGTTACTGTTGAAATTATCCAATGAAGCGGCCTTAACGACGAGCGGATTTTTTCCTGCGCGGTCAAAATGTGACGTGTCGTCAACGTAATCCGCCATACCCATTGAAATTACTTTGTCGATGTCAAGATTTTTGTGCCCGTAAATTTTTGTGCCGTTCAAATTTTTAACGACAGGGCTCATGACGGGCTGAAGGTCTAAACCGCGGCAATCGACAACTAAGCCGGTGTAATCGCCCTTCGCCATGGACGCGTATTCAGCGACGGATCTTTTTGCCTTTTTAGACGAGGTGTCATATGCGGTCGGCTGATAAGTTGGCATTTGCATTGAAGGCAAATTCTCTTCCAACTTGTTCATGATTATCGTGTCGAGCGACGGAACAGACATTCTTGTCAGCGGCGAAACATAAGGCGTGGCGGGCGTGACAGGTTCTGCAGGCGTCGTCGGCGTGGGGACGTAAACTTCTTCTTCAATCGTCACTTTTGTAATTTCGATTCTGCGTTTTACGGGCGTTGAAGAATCATACGGCATTTCAGCCGGTGCAACATTTTCGTCGGGTTCAGGGAAGTCCTCAACTTCTTTTGGTTTTTCAAGGACAGCACCTGCCAGCGAATTCGATACGCCGAACAGCGGCACTTGCATTATCACGCGATAGGCTCCGTCAGTCAGGAAACCTTCTTTGATAACTTTTGCGCCCTTAATCGTCGCCGAAACTTTCAGTTGAACCTTGTCCTGCGTCGTCAACAATTTTTCAACCGTCGTTTCACCTTCCACGCGCACGCCGTTGACATATTCGCCAAGCTTGCGATAAGCATCAGCCTTTGCCGCTTGAGAAGCCAATCGTTTAGCTTGCGTCAAGTTTACTGCATCGGGCGGAACAATTCCTTCGCCGGAAACGATGATAACTTTTTCCTGCCAGTTCACGCCGTCGACAACATCAAAGTCAGCGAACTGTGGCGCAGCAGAGACGCCAGCACTTGCAGCGAACATAATTGCCGCCGCCGCGATTGCTGAAAAAATCTTTGGCACCTTCATGTTACTCACTCTCCTTTTTTTTTTAAAAATTTATCATGCCATTGTTAAAGCCGCATAAGTTATAAAAAATTTTTTTAGCCGCGCAGACGGTTGCAAGCCTCAATAGTATTTTCACGGCTGTTAAAGGAAGTTAGACGCAAATAACCTTCGCCACAAGGACCAAAGCCTGCGCCCGGCGTGCCGATAATATATTTTTCGTGCAAAAGTTTATCAAAGAAATCCCAACTGGACGGAATATCATCGGGAGTCTTTAACCAAATGTAAGGAGCATTAATTCCGCCGTAAGTTTTCAAGCCCGCCGCGCTCAAACTCTCACGAATAATTTTTGCGTTCTCAAGATAATAGGTTATGAGTTCTTTAATTTGTGCTTGACCTTCGTCGGAATAAATCGCTTCCGCGCCGCGCTGAGTAATGTAGCTCGTGCCATTAAATTTCGTGGTATGACGGCGCGCCCAAAGTTTTTTGAACGGAACGCGCTCGCCAGTTGAAGTCGTGCCAGTCAAGCCTTCAGGAATAACGATATAACCGCAACGTGTGCCCGTGAAACCAGCCGTTTTGCTGAAAGAGCGGAATTCAATCGCCACGTCGCGTGCGCCGGCAATTTCATAAATGGAGCGTGGCACGTCGTCTTCAGTGATGTAGGCGGCATATGCGGCGTCGAAGAGAATCACGGCGTCATTTTCTTTAGCGTAAGCAACCCAGGCTTCAAGCGCGGCTTTGTTTAACGTGGTGCCGGTCGGATTATTCGGCGAGCAAAGATAAACCATGTCAACTTTTTCTGCGGGTGGCATGGGCGAAAAATTATTTTCAGCTGTACACGGCAGATAAGTTACTCCTGCAAAATGTCCGTCGCTCTGCAAATCGCCGGTTCTGCCAGCCATAACGTTTGTATCAAGGTAAACAGGATAAACGGGGTCGGCAATGGCAATTCTGCTGTCGAGCGAAAAAATTTCTTGAATATTTCCGCAGTCGCATTTCGAGCCGTCGCTGATGAAAATTTCGTCCGCGCTAACGTCAAGACCGCGCCGCGTGTAATTGAAGTCAGCGATTTTTTCGCGCAGAAAACTGTAGCCTTGTTCGGGACCATAGCCGCGGAAAGTTTCAACGTGTCCCATTTCATCAGCGGCGCGTTTCATCGCGTCAATACAAACCTGCGGGAGCGGGCGTGTCACGTCGCCGATACCAAGCCGAATAATTTTTGCGTCGGGATTTTCTTTTTGGAATTTGGCGGCGCGCTTGCCTACTTCAGAAAAAAGATAACTGCCTGGGAGCTTCAAATAATTTTCGTTAACCTTTGCCATTAATAAAAACCTCCTTAAACTTAAAACGCCGCACGGGCAACCCCGTACGACGATTCTACAACCGCCCTTGAAGGGCGAAAAATTTTCTTTAGTGGCGGAGTGGAGAGGATTTGAACCTCCGCGCCCTTGCGAGCCTAACGATTTAGCAAACCGTCCTCTTCAGCCTCTTGA
>CAJONF010000122.1 GCA_905236665.1 uncultured Selenomonadaceae bacterium
GTGTAGCGTTTGCCGCAACTCGGACAGGTTCCATTTGTTCGCTGAGGGCGCGGCGTGTCAAAGGGATAAGCTCCGAGTTTGCGCCCGCAATGAGGACAGTTCGCACTCTTCGTAGACATATACATCACTCCAATCAACTTTTGTTGTCTAAAAAATTTTTATTCATATACATCCAAGCAAACTTTTATGAAATTGACGGCAACCCAAATATTATTATATTCGGGATGATCCAATCCCATCATAACAGCTTTAATTTCATTATTAATTACAAGTTCGCCCTGTGCAAATCCTTCGTTCAAGGTTATGGACTCTATATCTTTAAAGCTAATAAATTTTGCCAAAGTCTCATTATGATTGTGAATATGGATTCCGTGAGTTGTAACCAAAAATCCATTTTCTGCACCGCCAAAAAATGTATCATCAAAACACAAAATCGGAATCTCATGCGGAACCAGTTTTGCATATGCAGTTATGGCGTTCATAAATTTTTTCTGGGTTTTGCTGTCCTGTATCGAGCAGAAATACAGTTTTCTAACTTTATCAGTACCGGTCTCGTACAATTTTCTTAAAAATTTCCTTGAAATCTCGTCACAATCAGCCATAGTCAATTCACTAAGCTTTTTTTTGCGATAAATCACCTCTTCAACAGGCGGCTCATTTTTAACAGCAGAAGATTGAATTTGCGTTGACGTACTTTTAACTTTTTCCGTTCTGTCTGGATGAGTTTGTATTTTAGTCTGTTCTTCTTTGCTCTGCACAGGATTTTTTTGACCGCCACCGCGAGTTTCTTCTGTTTTATTTTGTTTTGGTTTTTTACTGGTATCACGTCGCCTTTCGGGGCGCGGAGGATAATATTGCTGTAAATTTTTCCATCTCGGCTGGAACGGCAAAGCAAAGCCAATAGCCACAGTTTGCCTCAAATAGGTCTTATTATTTCTGTTTTTGATATAATCCACCCACGGACTTGTTTCTATATTGTACTTATTACAAAGGTCTTCAATCATGTCAGCCATCTTAGAAAATCTGTCTTCAGAAAGTAATTTTGAAAATTTGTCATTTATTCTTATCAAAACCGGAATGTAATCTACACCATCAGATTTCAGTTGTTCACGTATCGCCTCTCTAGCATCAAAAGCTGATTCATTCGCTACGATCTGATATTCCATACAAATATTGTACTCTTCAGTTGTTATTTTGCCGTCTCTTTCTTCATCATACTCATACATATAAAACCCTCCAAACGTTATGGCGTTTACACAGCTCGGACAATTTGCGCTCTTTGAAATAATAGCAAATACTCCTCAAATTTTCTTGTCAGAAAAAATTTTATCAGCTTTCTCGAATTGTTCAAGCATTTTATCCATGTCGTCGTTTAATTTTTTTATCTCCTCGAAAGTTTCTTTCATGTCGCTCCAAAAATTTTTCAAGTCAGATTTATAAACGCCGTCAATATCGGTGAGCAACGCCAATTCCACGTCCAAAGCGTGAGCGATTCTAATCAGCATGGGCAGAGAAATATTTTTGTTCGCAGAGGCGTTTTCAATGTGCGACAGATAATTTTTGTTGATATTGAGTTTTTCGGCGAGTTCCGCCTGCGTCATATTGCGCAATCTGCGAAAACCAGCAATGCGCATACCAATACAGCGCATTTCCTCTCGAAAATCTTCTTTCATGTGTCAGCCTCCCGAACATTTTCTTTGACGATTATTCTATCAGAAAAATTCCGCTTGTCTAACGCCCTGTAGGCGAACTTTTTTACAGAATAGGTACACAAAAAAAATGGCAGATAAATATCTGCCGCGTAAAAGATTTTATATTTTATTCACTGCGCGTTTTAAGTTGCTTTTTTAGTTCGCGGACTGTTTCTACCAGCTCGGGTATTTTTTTCAAAGCCGCCTGATGTCTAAGCCAGTCGTTGTGAGATTGAATGGGAAAACCTGCACCGAAAAAATTTTCTGGCATATTTTTTGAAATGCCCGAACGCGCCGCGTAAACCGAATTGCCGCCGATTGTGATATGCCCGACCGTGCCGACTTGCCCGCCGAAAGTTACGTTATCGCCAACCGTTGTAGAGCCGGAAATCCCCGTTTGTGCCACGATTAAACAGTTCGCGCCGATTTTACAGTTATGCGCAATGTGAACAAGGTTATCAATCTTTGTGCCGTGCCCTATAATCGTCGAACCCATTGCAGCACGATCTATTCCAACGTGTGCGCCAATTTCCACGTCGTCTTCAATAACCACGTTGCCGACCTGCGGAACTTTTGTATGCACACCGTCTTTTGTAGTAAAGCCGAAACCATCCGAGCCGATAACCGCTGAAGAATGAATCACACAGCGTTTACCGATTTTGCAGAATTCGCGAACGGTTGCACTTGAATAAATTATCGTGTTCTCGCCAATCGAAGCGTGCTGACCAATGTAGACGTGCGGATAAATAATCGCGCCGCTTTGAATTTCCGCGCCATCGTCCACCACTGCAAAGGGCATAATCGTTGCACCTTCAGAAATTTTTGCACCATTGCCGATATGAGCTTTGGGACTTATGCCGACAGGGATTTTTATTTTTGGCGTGAACAATTCAAGCAATTTGGCAAAAGCCGCCCGCGGATCCGAAATTTTTATTGCGGGTTTAGGAAAGTCCTGCGTGTCTAGCGGGATTAAAACTGCCGACGCCTTGGAACTTTTTGCCGCGTCAAGGTGTGGCGGCACCGCAAAAATTAAATCTCCTGCTCGCGCCATGGTTATATTTGACAGCCCGCTGATCTTTGTTAAGCCGTCGCCTGCCAGTTGTCCGTTTAAAAGTTCAGCCAGCTCCTTTAAAGTTTTTTCCATTGTATCGCCTGCTCACTGCATTTTTTTAATAACTTCGTCAGTCACGTCAATCGCGCCTTGGAAAATTAATTTCTGGTCTTCGGAATTGTTTATAACCACGTCGATATTTTTTTCACGCGAAATTTCTTCAATGACAACGTCCATACGATTTTTTATCTGCGCGGCGTAAGCTTGGTTTATGCCGTCCAGTTTACGCTGAAAGTCCATTTGCAATTTTAATTTTTCTTCATCAGTCATATCGGGTTTGGCGTTCATGTCTTGTTCAAATTTTTGTTGAGCTTCGTTAACTTTGGTTTCAGCTTCGCCGGTCAAAGTTTTAACTCGCGGGGCTTCCTCCATGATTTTTGTAACGTCCACGGCTCCTATTTGAGCTTGTCCACAGCCGCTTAAAATCAACGACGAAGCAAGCAGAGCCATTGCCGCCAACTTTCCTGTTAAATTCATTTATACCACTCCAATCACAGTCGATTCATTTCTTTAATTAAATCGTCGGTCAAGTCGCGCGCGTCTTTGCCGGGGAAAAGCACGGCTCCAACACTTTCAGGCGGCTTGAAATCAAAATTCCAATTCATGCGGTGCAAAGAAAATTTATCGTCGGGACTGCGCTTTATGAAAACCATCTCCAGCCGATAAACTGCCGCCAGCATTGTTGCCTTGTCGGCTATCGCGTCTAAAATTTTTTTCTCAAGTTCTGAACGTTCCCTGCTAACTTCGTTTAACTCTGTAAAAAGTTCGCGTCGCCGGATTTGCCGTTCTTCCATTTCGCGCAGAGAATCTTCCATAAGTTTTCTATTGCGCTCGGTGACATCTGATTCTTTTTTACGCGCTTGAGCTTCAACAATTTCGCGCAGTCTGTCAGATTCAGCCTTCAAGCGTTTTTCGTCTTCAGCAACAGAATCATTTGCATATTGCTCAATTTCCGCCAGCCATTTATCAAGCAAATCTTTTTGCGCCTGGTTACGACGAAATTCCACATCGTCAAGCTTTTTAACAAGCTCGTCAGTCTGTTCCTGCGTGAGCTGTAAATTATCGGCATTCTGCAGTTTCAGCTGAATATTTAAATTTTCGTTTAAGAATTCGGCGCGGATTTTGTCGCGTTCCTCAATGTAACGTGGCTCGGAATTTTTGCGATATTCTTCTGCCGCCGCCTTTTTGCGCATTTCCAGTTCCGCCATTTGGCTGATTATGAGTTGTGCATTTTTCTGCCAAGCCGCCTCGTCGAAAACTTCTGTATTAGGATCTGGTGGCGGGATTTTCGGCAATTCGACAACTTTCATTGCCTCGTTTAATTCCAGCCGCAAACGAAGTTCCGTTGCTTGCAATTCGGCAAGATGTTCACCGTCGGGATGTGCCGCTTGGATTTTTTCTATATCGATTATTCCTACGCCGCGATTTTGCGCAGGCTTATCAACTTTTTTTTCGACAGGCTCGGCGGGCAGTTCGGGTGTTTTGTAGAAATAGAGTCCGCCGCCGATTAAAATTGCCATCGCCGCCGCTGTCAACGCCCTATAATTCACTGCGCCAGCCTCCTAAAAAAAGTGATTAGTGAAAAGTGGTTAGCGATTAGAAATTTTTTTTACTAACCACTAACCACTAATCATTAATCACTAGTTATTTCTTGCCGAGATCCGCGATAACGTCATGGGTTATATCCTGTCCACCATAAACAACCGCCATTTTGTCGATTACTACTGCTAAACCTTTTTTGTCGGCAACTTTTTTTATTGAAGCCTCAACAGCGCGTCTTATCGGTTCAACCAATTCCTGTTGCTTATTGGCAATGCGTTCTTGGCATTGGTGATAATAATCCGCTTTTTCTTGATCATTCATGCCGGCAGATTTTTCGTCGAATTCTTTTTTAATTTCGTTTATTGTGGTTTCCATTTGGCTTTGCAGATTTTGTACGTCCGGATGCGCCGCAAATGCCGCTTGATAATCAATGACACCGACGCTTGACGAACTAGCCGCCGAAGCAATGTTGCCTGTCTGTGTCAATGCGAGCGCAACCACTGAGCCGATAAAAATCACCGCAATTAAAATGCTAACGATTTTAACTTGTTTCTTTTCCAATTTTATCATTCCAAATACTCTCCTTAAATCATTTAACTATAATGCCGCCGATTATATCAAAGGTCTTTGCCCTTTGCAAATTAAAAGTTTATTCGCTGTGCCGGAGCACGCGCCCAAAGTCCCGTCATAAAGATTCACCCCGTGTCAAAGATTTATGCGCTTATCTTACCAGATTAATTTCAGATATTCAAGCCGCGAAAAAAATTTTTGTTAGCTCATAGATTTTATTTTTTCTTCGACAAAAGTGACGGGAATTTTTTCTAAGCAGTCTTCGTTTTTGTGGCAAGCGCGTTTCCAACAACCTTTGCACGGGCGTTCAACTTCAATGGCATTTTGCAGTTGCCCAAAAGGTCCATTGCGTTCAACATTTGTCGGCCCCATTAACATAATCGTTCGCACTCCGAGAGCCGCTCCCATATGCACAGGACCTGTATCACCGCCGATAACCAGCCGCGAACTTCTAATCACGTGAGCAAGCTGTGCAACGTTCGTTCGATTGACAAGATTTATCGGCGGAATTTCCATTTTTGATTCAATTTCTTTTGCACGCATTTCGTCCACATCGCCGCTACCGATAAGCACAGGCACGACTGCCAAATTATAAAACCAATCGCCCAGCTTAGCAAAATTTTCTGTCGGCCAACGTTTATTCGGCCAATTTGCTCCGACAACAAACACGACGAACGGATTGCCTTCGCGAAGTCCGGCGTGCTCCATAATCGCCCGCGCCTTTTCGGATTCTTCAACGGGAACTTGAATTGGGAAACGAACTTCATTGACGACGCAACCGACTGCCCGCGCCGTGTCTAAATATCGTTCGACTATGTGACCTTCCGCGTTTTCGCCGACCACCGGCTTTGAAACTTTGTCGCTCATCTCGCGCATATTGCAAATTCCCAGCTTGATATTCGATTTTGCAAAAAAAGCTATTGCCGCCGATTTAAACAATCCTTGCAAATCAAGCACCGCGTCATAACTTTGCTCCTGCAGTTCGTGTTTGAAAGGGAAAAATTCTTGCATGAAACCTTTCAGCGAACGAAAATTTTTTTTCTTGAACAAAATTATTCTGTCAACGCACGGATTCATTTCTAGCAGGGGCAATGACGGCGGCTCGACAACCCAGGTAACTTTTGCACTGGGAAAAGTTTCTTTTATAGCGTAGCTGACTGGCAAAGCGTGAATTACGTCGCCCATTGCGCTGAGTTTGACGATTAAAACATTTTTTAGATCTTCGTTCATGATTTAACCTCTAAAATTTTTTTTACAATATTGGTTGTCGAACGACCAGCAACTAAATTAACAAATTCCACGCGTCCGCCGTAACTTTGAACAATTTTAGCTTCAGGCAAAGTTTCCAGTGTGTAATCGCCGCCCTTAACGTAAATATCCGGCTTAACTTCAGCGATTAAATTTTCCGCGGTCTGTTCACCGAAAAAAATCACGTGGTCGACAGCTTTTAATCCAAGCAAAACTTCTGCGCGGTCGTCTTGATTGTTAATCGGGCGATTCGCGCCCTTTAGTCGGCGAACGGATTCATCGGTATTCAGCCCGACAATCAGCACGTCGCCGAAATTTTTAGCCGCAGTCAAATATCTGACGTGACCGGCGTGAATAATATCAAAACAGCCGTTCGTAAAGACGATTTTTTTATTTTTACGCCGTAAATCGTCGCAAAATTGCGCGGCGTTTTTTCTGTCGATTATCATCTATCTTGCACGCTCCAAAGTTGCAATTAATTCGGTCGCGCTGACGGTGCTTGTACCGA
>CAJONF010000123.1 GCA_905236665.1 uncultured Selenomonadaceae bacterium
GCGTTAAGATTTTGATTTTGAGCCGCGAGATTTTCTATTTGCGTGTTGAAATTTTGAATTTGCGTTTGAAGTTCTTGATTATATTCGCGGAAATTTTTATTTTGCGTGTGAAGGTCTTCATTTTGCGCAAAAAGGCTTTGATTTTGTTCGTGAAGTTGTTCAATCTGCGCGGCAAGCTGATTATTTTTTTCTGCCAACTCTGCAAAATTTTTCGTTAAAATTTCGGGATAATTTTCCTCGCGTTCGCCAAAAATTTCAAAAACCACACGTCCGGAAAGATTTTCTGCGCTAAAAATAATTTGCGGGTCATTCGTTTTGAATCTGTGGAAGCCGTTGACGATTTCATTGGAATTTTCGCTGGAAATTTTTGATTCCACGCCGTTAATCAGCACGCGATTAATTTTGACAGAAATAAAATCCGTGTCCGGGTCAAAGCGCAAAAATTTCGCGGGATTTTCAATGTTTAAATCAATTTTTGCATAAAATTTCCCGTTTGTGTCCACGCTGATAACTTTTTTTGCCGCCAAAGAAAAATTTTCGTCATTGCCGACAAAAAATTCGGCACGGAGCACGGGAATTTTCCATTCAAGATTAAAAATATCGAAGGAGCCACCGTCGCGCAGGAAAGTTTTTTCGTCGTAATCGTAAAGTTTTTTTATTTGCATGGCGGTAGTGGCATTAGTCAGCAAATTTTTTAGAATTTCTAAGCCGACAAGCTGAAAAGAATTCGTCGCGATACTTTCTTTTTCGAGACAAAGTTTAGCAAAGGCGAAGCGTCGATTAAATTGCCCGCTAACCAAAAATTTTTTAGTTTCAGGGAAAACCTCCAAGAAAAATTTATCGTCAGCAAAATTTTCGATAAATTCTTTTGCCACAAAGAAAAATTCCAACTCGCCGCGAACAATTTTATCGAAAGTCGTCGCAGAAAAATTTTCCTGTCGTTCGCGCCGCAACCTAAACTGCGTCAAACGTTCGGGCAAAATAAAAATCTCGCCACGGAAGCAAAGCCAAATCCACGTTAAATAATCCGGCAGTTGCCAAAAACCGTGCGTGGCGTGCAGATGAAATTTTTCGGCAAAATCGCGGCGAATAACCGCTGACGGGTGACAAAGGCAGTTCGCGTTATAAAAAAAATAGTTCAGCCACTGGGCACGCGAGCGGTTTTCTTGATCAAAAATTTTTTTATAGAAGTCATTATCGTCCGGATTGTGCAAATTTCCCTGCGCGTCGATAAAATCAACCCATGTAAAACACGCGGCGAAATTTTTATTCGCGTCAAGGAAAGAAATTTGCTTTTCGAGTTTGTCCGGCGACCAAGTGTCGTCGGAGTGGTGCACGGCGATATATTTTCCGCGTGCAGATTTTTCAGCGTCGGCTATAGCGATAACTGAGCCGCGATTTTCTTCGTACAGGAAAAATTTTATGCGCGGGTCATTAAAACTTTTGATAATATCGCGGCTGTTGTCGGTTGAGCCGTCGTCTACGATTAAAAGTTCAAAATCGGTGAACGTTTGATTGAGGACGCTGTTAATTGCCGCCGAAATATAATTTGCATGATTATAACTTGTTAAAATCACGCTGACTTTCGGAGCCGAAGACTTGTCCTTTATTTTTTTAGGTCTTGCCAAGGTCATCACCTTTCATTACGAAAATTTTTCGTCTAAGATTGTATTTTATTCTGTCAAACCTTTCAAGAATTTTTTTTATTTAAAATGAAAAATCCCCTTCCACAACAGAAGAGGATTTTTAAGGCGCAAATTTTTTTTAAGCAATCGTCATCAAGCTGGCAAAACCCGTCATGTCCAAAACTTCCATAACGGCTTCGCTCACGTTGATAAGTTTCATTGAGCCTTGCTTATTCATGCGTTTTTGAGCGACGAGCAACACTCTCAACCCCGCCGACGCGATATATTTCAATTCGGCGAAATCGAAAGTCAAATCCGTCACGCCGTTAAGCGCGGTTGTTAATTCTTTGGACAATTCAGGTGCGCTGCCCGCATCGAGCCGCCCTATAACTTTAATCGTCAATGCACTGCCGTTTTGTTCCTTCTTAATTTCCATTTCTTCATTCTCCATTCTTCATTGCGTTTTCACGAGCGGCGATATACTTGTTGACAGAGGCGATAAGTTGCACCACGTCAAACGGTTTGGCAATGTGATAATTCATACCGCTTTCCATGCTCATACGTTTATCCTCGTCGCGAGAGTTAGCACTCAACGCGATTATCGGCAAAACTTTTGCATCGGGGCGATCAAGTGCACGAATTGCCCGCGTCGCCTCGTAGCCGTTCATTATCGGCATTTGTATATCCATTAAAACTAAATCATAATAACCTGGCGGGTGTTTGATAAAAACTTCCACAGCTTCAACGCCATCAGCAACAGTTTCAACGGAAAAACCGGACTCCTCAAGAATAGTTTCAGCTAACATTCGGTTTAGTTCTATGTCATCAACCAAAAGAATCCTGTGACCGTAATTATTTTCCGCATTGATTTTTTCAATGGGCAATTCCTCTTCGTCATCGTCGCGAACGATTTTAAATGGCAAGCCGATAGTAAAAGTTGTCCCCTTACCTTTTTCGCTAACAGCTTCAATCGAGCCGCCCATCGCGTCGAGAAGTTTTTTTGCAATGGCAAGTCCAAGTCCCGCGCTGATATGTCCGGTCTTAGTCGAAGTTTCTTCGCGCTCAAAAGTTTCATACATACGCTTCATAAATTCGGGAGCCATGCCCACGCCGTCATCAGAAATTATAAATTCGCAACGGAGATAGCCCGCGTCGGAAACTTTTTTCTTTTTGGCAGAAATTTTTACGTGCCCACCTTCCGGCGTGAATTTTATCGCGTTGTCTAACAGTGCCGACAAAATTCTTCTGAAGTTCACGTCGTCAGTATAAACCAATTCCCGCGGCAGATTTGTCACACATTCGAACGAAATATTTTTTTTGTCAGCTTTATGTTTATACGCGTGCACGACAATTAAAACCTGTTCTTCCAAATCGCAGACTTCTTTTCGGATTTGCGTTTTGCCGTAAGTAATTTTGCTCATGTCCAAAAGGTCGTTGACAAGCGTGAGCATTTGTCGGCTAGATTCGTCAACCTTAGCTAGATAATCTTTTAAAAGTTCCGGCTCGTTCAAATGCCGCCGCGCCAAATCTGTAAAGCCCATTATCGCGTTCAGCGGCGTTAAAATGTCGTGCGAAATATTAAACAGAAACGCCGCTTTAATTTCGCTGGCTTGCTTTTCCTTGTCCAATTCCATTTCCATGCGCAGTTTTTCCTCCTGCATTTGTCGCCGTTCGGTTATATCACTGATAAAGACGTAAAAAACATCGCCGTGTTCGGGAAACGTGGCAAAATGTCCGTAATCGTCAATCCAGCGAACGGTGCCATCTTTGCGCGTGATTCGATATTCCACGTGGTCGAGGTGATCATTTTCGGGATCCGCTATTTGTTCTTCGATTGATTCTTGAATCGCGGCAAAGTCATCAGGATAAACCATGCCACGAAAAGTATAGCCCGTCAATTCTTTGAACTCGTCAAGATTTTCGCAACCGTAAATGTTTAAAACTTCGCTGTTCACGTAAAAAATATCGAATGGTTCATTAGCCGAATAAACAAAAAATCCGCCTGGAACTTGTTCAGCAACCCATTTTAACATCGGTAAAACCTCATACAAATATTTCTTGCCCAAAAAAGTAGTTTTTCCCATTATGCCTCCCGCCAAAGCAATTAGATTTTTCACGCGCAATAATACCACACGTTAGCAAATTTGTACAAAGAAATTTTTAAAGCAAGCTGATAATTTTATGCATCTGCGGAATGACGCGGACATTTTCCAATTTTTGCAGGGCGGCTACTTGAAAAGATAAAATTTTTTCCGGCGATGCCGCATGAATTTTTTTTACTGGCGTCACGGGCTGGATTATCAGCAAAATTTTTTTATCGACGTTTGCAATTAATTCTACTGCCGATAAAAATTCTTCACGCGTAGTTTCAGCCGCCACCACGATTTTTACATACAAATCTTTTTCACACGCGACGCGCAGAAATTTTTCGTGCAGGTTAAAAAGATTTTTCCCGACGCTCGGCAATTTTATATCCATGCTGACAATATCAATCGCGCCGGAAATTTTTTTTAATTCGTCGTGAAGTGTACCGTTCGTCTCCAAAAAAATTTTCACGCCGAAATTTTTTAACACGCTCGCCACGTCACGAACAAATTGCCAATGCAAAAGCGGTTCGCCGCCCGTGAAACTTATCGAATGTGTTGGAACTTCGCCACAAAAATTTTTTATAATGTCGACAACCTGCGCGGCATTGAGCGGATTTTTTTCATCGCGAAAAATCATCGAACCGGCGGAAGTTTCAACTTTGCAAAAATCGGCGCGTTGAAAATTCGTATCGCAATAAGCACAGTTCAAATTGCAATCAGCCAGCCGCACGAAAATTTGTCGACAGCCGATATATTTTCCTTCGCCCTGCACCGAAGAAAAAATTTCTATGACGTTCGCGCTATTCATAATACATAACGCAGGAATTGGGCGATTCGTGAACTTTGACGGCGTACAATTTCGTTGAGCCGCTGAAAATTTCCGACAGGGCGAGCCGCTCAAAAATTTTCCGTGCAAGATTTTCTGCCGTAGGATTTTCTTTAGAAAAAGTTTCCTGCTCGTTTAAAAATCTGTGATCGAAATCCTCAAGGACTTTGTTAAGTTCCGACTTGAGAATTTTAAAATCAATCAACATTCCTAGCTTGTCCAAATTTTCGCCGCGAACAATAGCTTCGACGCGCCAATTATGCCCGTGCAAGCGGGCGCATTTGCCGTTGTAGCCGTCAATAAAATGCGCCGCCTCAAATGCCGCGCTAACAGTTATCTCGTACAAATTATCTATCTCCTTTACAAAATAAAATCGGCGTCAACGCGCCGAAATTTTTTTTTATTCAATTTATCACCCGCCCTTTAATCAACAATGTAAATATCAATGTACTGTCTCCCGAATTCAAAGCACTCTGCGACGGTATCAAAGGCAACGTCGATTTTATGTCCGACAATCGCGCCGCCGGTATCTTCAGCGACCGCGTAGCCATAACCAGGGATAAAAACTCTGGTGCCGAGCGGAATAACGCTGGGATCGGTGGCAATGACGCCGTAGCGGCATAAAGTTCCGGTTGCTGTGTAAGCACTCATTCCGGGTTCCGCGCTGGAATAAGCAGTTGCTTCTACACGAATAACATGGCTAAAATCGGGCACTTCGGAAGAGAATTCATAGTCGTTCAAGTCGAGTGGAGCGTCATCAAGCGCGGAATAAGTTCTACGTCCGCAAATTCCGTCAGCTTTCATGCCGCGGCTACTCTGAAAATTTTTCAATGCCTCAATCGTTTCCGAACCTGCTACGCCGTCAGCATCGCCGTCGTAAAAACCGTGTTCAATCAATTTGTTTTGCAGATGAACAACGCCTTCGCCTTTCATGCCAAGCTTGATAACGTCACCAACGCCAGCATATTGAACGATTTCGCTAACTGTGTTGACCACGCCGAGGACGGAGCCGACAGTTTTACCGGAATTTTCTTGTGGCGGTTCGGGAACATAATCGCCGAGTTGGAAAGTAGTTATATCAATTTCATCATAAGCCGCCGCCCGTAAAATTTTATAGGTTTGTGAGCCACACACGCCGTCAACTTCTAAACCGAGCGCGGATTGAAAATTTTTAATTGCCGCGACCGTTGCCGAATCGTAAATGCCGTCAGCCTTGCCATGGAAAAGATTTTGCGCGATAAGGTATTCTTGAATCTCTTTAACATCGTTGCCTCTGTCGCCGTACTTTAACGCTGCCGCCGAACAGAGACTTGTAAGACTCACGACGGAAATTAAGAGCAGCGTCCAAAAAAATCGCTTCAACTTCATTTCCTACACCTCGTTTATAATCTCTCTTTAATTTCTGCGGTGATTATATCAACCCTTACTGAAAATCTTATGGCAAATAAGGTTTTTTTTCCGGTGATTCAAAAATTTTTTGTAAAAATACCTGCGTTCTGCTATAATGCAAGAAATTGTTTTTGGAGGGTTCCAACAGTTAAAGAACACTTATAATAAGCTATAAAACAATCCAAAAATATAAGGAGGTGAAATCCGTTACTGAC
>CAJONF010000124.1 GCA_905236665.1 uncultured Selenomonadaceae bacterium
CAGCGATGTCAAAGAGGGCGACACCGTGGAAATCGACTTCGACGGCAAAAATTTCATCTTCAACGCCAAGACCGTCAATCTTGAAAAATAAAAGCAGACCATACGAGAATGCAAGAAACACAGCCGATGTGCTTGCATTCTTATTTTGTTGCTTTGATTCGTTCAACACGTCCTAAATAAATGAGCGATAAAAATTTTTTTAGCATTCTAATAACCAAATAAACGGTCTAAAAAGCCACGCCAGCCTTTAGAAACGGATTCCATTCTATTTCCGCTGAGTAAAACGGTCGCCAATTCAATTACACAGCGCGACGCGGGCGAATTTTGGTTTAAAATAAGAAAAGGTTCTTGGCTTTGCACAGCTTCGCGAACAATTTTATCTTCGTAAATGTAACCGAGGCAATCAACAGCTACGTTTAAAAATTTTTTCGTGGTCTGATTAATTTTATCAGCAACTTCGTAACATTCCAATTCGTCGCGAATACGATTGACGACGATTTTAATATTTTTTCTGTCTGTGTAGGTGCTGTAAGCTTTTATGACGGCGTAAGCGTCGGCAATAGCGGTTGGTTCGGGCGTGGTGATGAGCAAAACTTCTTCCGCCGCCAAAATAAATTCAATAACGTTGCGATTTAAGCCCGCGCCCGTATCGATTATGATAATATCCGCCATTTCGGAGCAACGACCCAATTTTTTGTGCAATTTTTTTTGTTCAGCGCGATTAAGATTTAAAGTAGCCTCGAAACCTGCCACACCGGAAATATATTTTACACCGGCTACGCCATTTTCTACCACGTCTTCAAGTTTTACGCCGTCTTTTAACAAATCAAGCAGACTACGGTTTGTGACGGCTCCCATTAAAAGATTTACGTTCGCCATGCCAATATCTGCGTCGATGAGCATGACACGTTTTCCAGAAAGTTGCAGAGCCACGGCAAGATTTACAGCCAGATTTGTTTTGCCCACGCCGCCTTTGCCGCTCGTTATTGCGATAACCCGCGTTTCTTTTGCCGTGCCGAAATACAGTTCGCCGAATTGTCGTGCTTGAGCTTCTTGATCGGCTCGCTCTTCAACCAAATTTCTAAGCTTTGATGCTTGGTCAGACATTTTCGCTACCTCGTCACAACTCATCGACTTTCTTAAGCAAAAGATTTGCCAGCACATCAGAATTTGCGCGTTCAATATCGTCTGGGACGCTTTGCCCCGTGGTTATGTATGACAAAGAATATTTGCTGTCGCGCAGAAGATTTATAATCATGCCAAGACTGCCGGTTTCGTCTATCTTAGTGAAAATTATTTTATCCGGCGTAACCTGCGCGAATTTATTCATAATCTGGCGAGCATCAGTAACTTTTGTAGTCGCGCTGATAACCAAATGTTTTTCGATTCGAGGATTGACTCGCAAAAATTCTTCCAGTTCGCGCAGTTGATAATCATTGTGTTGACTGCGCCCCGCCGTATCGATTAAAATCAAATCTTTATTGCGGTGGCGTTCGAGCGCAGAGGAAAGTTCCTGCGGATTATAAACAATTTCCAGCGGCAATTCTAAAATATCGGAATAAGTTTTCAGCTGTTCAACGGCGGAGATTCTATAGGTGTCCGCTGTGATCAATGCGACGTTCGTGCGCTGTTCCAAAACAAATTTTGCGGCGATTTTTGCAAGCGTGGTAGTTTTTCCGACGCCGGTTGTGCCCAGCAATGCTACAATCCTCACGCCATGACGATTGAGCTTTACACCGTCAGAAAATTTCAAGTGCTCATTTAAATAATTAACCAGCGTGGATTTGGCGGCGGGCGCGTGCACATCAACCAGCGTATCTCCTGCATTGGATTGCGTTGCCATTTCCCCTAAAATTTCTTCGTCAACTTCTTGCAATTTCAATGCTTCGTGCAGTGAAAGATTTCCTTTCTTAGGATCGCGTCCCAAAACTTCAGCGAGCAAGGCTTTCATCTGCGCGATTTCTGCTTCCAACCGCTGAATTTTTTCTTCATTCTGCGAAGGGGC
>CAJONF010000125.1 GCA_905236665.1 uncultured Selenomonadaceae bacterium
TGCGTCAAGAATTTTTGCCGCCTCGGTGATATCCATTGCGTCATCAGTAGAAACGCGCCACGGTAAATCCAACAGCCAATCAATATACGTGCGAATGACATTGCCTTCAGACGCCATGGAAGGGATACGCTCCAGCCGCTTAAGTTCCTTTTCAATAATCTCTTTTACTTCGTCGGGATAATCGCCTTCCTCTAACTTTTTACGATAGCCGGACGCTTCCTCCTCAACGTCTTCTTCTTCGCCAAGTTCTTTATGAATCGCCTTTAATTGTTCGCGCAGGTAATGATCTTTTTGCAACTTTTCAATTTGGTTGCGAACGCGCTTGCTGATTTGAGACTCCATTTGCAAAACTTCAAGTTCGCGTGCCAAAATGACATAAAGTTTTTCAAGCCGCTCCTCAACTTTTAAACAATTCAAAATCTCTTGCTTAGCGTCAAGTTTTAAATTTAAGTGGCTGGCAATCAAATCAGCCAATCGCCCGAAGTCCTCAAGGATTGTCACGGCAACAAAAGTTTCGGAAGGGATACGCTTGCTAAGCTTGACCCATTCTTCAAACTGGTGAACGACGCCGCGGACAAGAGCTTCCGTTTCCATTGTATCTTCCCAAGTGTCCTCGTGAACTTCGACGCTGACTTCGATATAATTTCCCTTTTCGCTGTTGTGATAATCCGACATGACGCCGCGATTCATACCCTCTACCAACACGCGAACATTTCCGTCCGGCAATTTGATTATCTGGCGAATTTCAGAAACTGTACCGACTTCGTAAAGATCTTCTTCTTCTGGCGAATCGTCATCGGTGTCCATTTGTGCTACCAGGAAAATCTGCCGATTTGTAACCATTGCCGCCTCAAGTGCATTGACCGAAGTATCGCGCCCAATGTCCAGATGCATTATCATGTTGGGGAAGACTACAATCCCCCTCAGCGGCACGAGCGGCAAAGTAACTTTTTCAGCCATGCAAATTACCTCCCCAAAAAATTTATCCGTTAGCTGACTTCCTTGTTCGTTTCTGGCTAACTTTAACCTTAGGTTCTTGATTAAACAAAACATCTTCCCTAGTTACGGTGCAAACTGTGTTGCCGCCGACGCTTGGCACCTCAAACATAACATTTCGCATAATTCGTTCCAAAATTGAACGCAGTCCGCGTGCACCGGTCTTGCGCTGAATTGCTTCCTTGGCGATAAGTCTAAGCGCATCGTCTTCAAAATTTAATTTCGCGCCGTCCATCTGCATGAGCTTTTGATATTGTTTGACCAACGCATTTTTCGGCTTTGTTAAAATGTCAACAAGCGCATCTTCATCTAAAGCGTCCAATGTCACAATTATCGGCAGACGTCCGACAAATTCGGGGATAAGCCCCGCCTCTATCAAATCGTCCGGCAAAACTTCTTTCAGCGTCTGCCCAATGTCTTTTTCTTCTTTAGCAACGACTTTTGCGCCAAAACCCATTTGACTGCCACGCGTGCGTTTTTCTATTATCTGGTCTAAGTCATTGAACGCGCCGCCACAGATAAATAAAATATTTTTCGTGTTGACGGTGATATTTTCCGGCGGCATTTGCGTATGACGGTTCGGCATTTGGATATTTACGCTGGTTCCTTCCAAAATTTTCAGCAGAGCCTGTTGAACGCCTTCGCCGGAAATATCGCGGTACATACCAGGCTTGCGAGCTATCTTGTCTATCTCGTCGATATAAACTATCCCGCGCTCCACTTTATACATATCGCCGCCCGCCGCGTTCGTCAGAGCAAGCAAAATATCTTCTACATCTTCTCCGACGTAACCAGCTTCCGTCAATGCATTTGCGTCAACGATTGTGAGCGGAACTTTCAAAAATTTTGCCAGCGTCTGCGCCAAAAGGGTTTTGCCGCTACCGGTGGGACCAATCATTAAAATATTTGACTTTTGCAGTTGCAAGCCGTCTTTGTTGGCGGAATGATAGCCAGCGCGTTTATAGTGGTTGTACACGGCAACAGAAATAGTTTTTTTAGCCTCCGCCTGTCCTATAACGTATTCATCGAGCGTCGCGCAAATTTCTTTTGGCTTGGGCAGATTGTCCGCGTTGAGAATTTCGCCGTCTTCTTCTTCTTCGCGCTGTAAAATATCTTTGCAAATTTCTATACAACCGTCGCATATGTAAGCATTTTCACCCGCGATTAATTTTCTAACGACGTGTTCAGATTTGCCGCAAAAAGAACATTTAAATTCCTCACGCTCTTTTAACGCTTTCAACTCTTATTCAACCCCCTAAAACAATGCGCCATACGTAATTTTTAACGATTTTGGTTTCAATTACTCATTGCTTTTTATCGGGCGGCTGATAACGTCGTCAATCAAGCCATAAGCCTTGGCGTCGTCTGCAGTCATGAAGTTATCGCGCTCGGTATCCGCCATAACTTTTTCACGCGGCTGACCGGTATGACGGCAGAGAATTTCATTACCGACTTCGCGCAGTCTCAAAATTTCCCGCGCTTGAATTTGAATATCCGTCGATTGACCACTTGCTCCACCCAAAGGTTGATGAATCATAATCCGAGCCAGCGGCAATGCAAAACGTTTACCCTTCGCGCCCGCAGTCAAAAGCAAACTGCCCATGCTAGCCGCCTGTCCTATGCAAATCGTCGAGACATCGGGTTTAATGTATTGCATCGTGTCATAAATTGCTAAACCAGCTGTGACAACGCCGCCCGGGCTGTTAATATAAAGGTGAATATCTTTATCGGGGTCTTCGGATTCAAGGAAAAGCATTTGCGCAACGACGGAATTTGCAACGTCATCATTTATCGGACCGCCTAGAAAAACGATTCTGTCTTTTAGCAGGCGGGAATAAATATCGTAAGCGCGCTCGCCATAACTTGTCTTTTCGATAACCATCGGCACATAGTAAGCCATAATCTACACCTCAAAAAATTTTTCAAAAAAGGGCGGGAAAGTTTCAATCTTCACGCCCTTTTAACAGTTAGAAATTTGGAATTAACAATCACTCTTTAGTTTCTTCAACAGGAGTTTCAGCTTTTGTTCCCGCCATATTGTCGAAGATAAATTTCATTGCTTTGCGGCGGCGGATTGTATTTGCCACGTTGAAAAGTTGTCCGCTCTCCTGCAAATATTTCGCGATTTGTTTTGCCGGCGTACGGTACATTTGCGCCATCATTTCAATTTCAAAGTTAAGTTCGGCTTGTTCCACACCGATTTTTTCTGCCTCTGCTACACGCTCAAGCAGAATATCAGTTAAAACAGCCTTCTTGGCATTGTCGCGATATTCTTCGCGCATTTTATCCATATCCATGCCGGAAAAAGCCATGTACTGATCAAGTTTCATGCCGCTTGCTTGAAGTTGTGCGTCGAGTTCGTTAATCATCTGCGTCACGCGATTTTCAATCATGACGGGCGGCAAGTCAATCGTCATATTCTCAACAGCTTTATTGATAACCGCTTGTTGCTGAGCTTCAGTTGCGCGGCGTTCTGCGTTGGCTTCCATGTTCTTGCGAATGTTAGCTTTGTATTCGTCGACTGTCTGGAAGGTTGTAAACTTTTTAATAAATTCGTCGTTGAGTTCGGGAAGTTCGCGGTGTTTAATGCTGTTAATCTTGCAAGCAAATTCTGCGTCTCTGCCAGCAAGATCTTTAGCGTGATAATCATCTGGGAAAGTGACTTTAACGGTTAATTCTTCGCCGACCTTCGCGCCGATAAGCTGTTCTTCAAAGCCGCTGATAAATTTATGCGAACCGATTTCGAGCGGCTGATCTTTTGCTTCGCCACCAGCAAATTTTTCACCGTCAACAGTTCCGGTGTAGTCAAGCGTAATAAAGTCGCCGTCAACAATGGCATCATCTTCCGCCGCGTCGATTAAATTCGCGTGATGAGTGCGCATTTGTTCAATCTGCTTGTCAACCTCTTCATCGCTCACAGGTTCAACAACTTTTTCTGCGTCGAGATTTTTATATTCACCGAGTGTGACTTGCGGGAAAGGAGTAAATGTCAGCGTGAAGATAAAATCTTCGCCTTCCTTGTTCGTGACAACATCGGCTTTGTTTTCTGTGACAGGCACCAAGTTTAAAATTTTTAGAGCCTCACGCGTCGATTTCTGAATAAGTTCGTTTGTTGCCTCGTCAATTAGCGCGTCCTTGCCAATATGCTGTTCCAAGACGGCAAATGGGATTTTACCTTTACGAAAGCCGCGAATGTTCACGCGTTCGCCGAGTTCTTTAGCCGCACGTTTAATTGCCTTAGAAAATTCCGGCGCGTCAACTGTAACTGTCAACTCAATATTATAATCGTCTATCTTTTTTTGGGTGAGTTTCAAAATTTTGACCTCCTCGTTCTTTATGCAATACGTGGTTCATACTATCATAACTTGCTTAAAATTACAAGCTTTGCTCATAAGTGAACGCCGCCTTAATTATCGTTGCCTCGTCCAAAGCTTTGCCGATTAATTGAAAACCGATTGGCAAATTATTTTTCGTGAAGCCGCAGGGAATTGAAATGCCCGGCAAGCCCGCCAAGTTCAGCGGCACGGTACAAATATCCTGCAGGTACATTTTGAGCGGGTCGGAAACCATTTCGCCGATTTTAAACGCGGCAGTTGGGGCGGTCGGTGCAAGAATCAAATCCACGTTCTTAAATGCGTCGGTGAAATCTTTTTGAATCAGCGTGCGAACTTTCAAAGCCTTAAGATAATAAGCATCGTAGTAGCCCGCGCTTAAAGCATAGTTGCCAATCATAATGCGCCGCTTGACTTCCGCGCCAAATTTTTCCGTGCGAGTGTTCGTCATCATTTCCACAACGTCCGCGCCGTCAACGCGTGCTCCGTAACTTACACCGTCATAGCGTTCAAGATTTGTGGCGGCTTCGGCGGGCGCAATAAGATAATAAGTTGATATAGCGTAATCTGTGTGTGGCAAACTTATTTCTAAAATTTCCGCGCCGAGCTTTTCAAAAACTTTTGCGGCATTGCGGACGGCGGTTTCAATTTCAGAATCGATACCTTTGACAAAATATTCTTTAGGCAAACCGATTTTCAAGCCCTTAACGTCAGCGATTAAACTTTTTGTAAAGTCGGGAACGTCCGCGGCGGTCGAGGTCGAATCCATGTCATCATGACCGGCAATAGCATTCAGAACAAGTGCGCAGTCTGTCACGTCGCGGGTTATCGGACCGATTTGGTCGAGGGACGACGCATAAGCAACCAATCCATATCTTGACACGCGACCATAGGTCGGCTTGAGTCCAACGACGCCGCAAAAACTCGCCGGTTGACGGATTGAGCCGCCCGTATCCGAGCCGAGTGCGAA
>CAJONF010000126.1 GCA_905236665.1 uncultured Selenomonadaceae bacterium
CCTCCTTAATTGCCCAAAATCATTTGATCAAGTCGCCTGCCACCGGGCACCATGGGAATAACGTTTTCCTCTTCCGGCACGTAAACATCAATGACAGCCGCGCCTTTAGAGAAGAGAATTTCTACTAAATCATCTTCCAATTCTTGAGCCCGCGTCAAACGATAGCCGCGCATACCCATTGCATTGGCAATTTTTACAAAGTCGCGTTTATATTTCAGTTCGGACGCCGAATAGTGGTGATTGTAAAATAATCTTTGCCATTGCCCAACCATGCCGAGAATAAAATTGTGAACAATGACAATTTTAATATCAATGTCGTGGTCGGCAATCGTGGCGAGTTCTTGGATATTCATCATAATTGAGCCGTCGCCGGTGAACAGCACAACGTTTTTATCGGGGCAAGCCAACTTCGCGCCCATTGCGGCAGGAAGTCCAAATCCCATAGTTCCCAGTCCGCCAGATGTGAGAAATTGTCTCGGATTGCGAGCTTTAAAAAATTGCGCCGCCCACATTTGATGCTGACCAACGTCCGTGACCGCGATTGTATTTTCGTCGCAGATATTGCTGATTTTGTCGATGAGCGCGCCAGGTTTAATTTCGTCGCCTTCCTCTTGCCAGCTGAACGGGTGCTCTAAACCTTTGGCAATAGCTTGATTCTTCCATGCAGAAAATTTTTCAGCAAAATTTGTGGGCGATTTGTCAAGTTTTTCTCTGAACATCGGCAACGATTGGCGCAGGTCGCCCAAAACTTTTAAATCGGCTTGGACATTTTTATTAATTTCGGCAGGATCAAGTTCAAAATGAACAATCTTAGCATTGGGTGCAAAATCTTTAACACGTCCCGTCACCCTGTCACTAAAACGCATTCCTATGCACAACAACAAATCGCAAGCTTGAATCGCCATATTCGCGCCGTAAGAACCGTGCATACCTGCAAAGCCAAGATAACCTTCCGTGTCCGCGTCAATGCAACCAAGCCCCATTAAAGTTGAAGTCGACGGGCAACCCAGCCGCTCTAAAATTTTTCTAAGCTCATCGGAAGTGTCGGAACTGGTTACTCCGCCGCCGCAAAAAATCAAAGGACGCTCGCAAGCCTCCACAGCTTTAACCGCCTCATCAACAGCCACCGCCGCCACAGGATTTTTGCCGCTGTAGCCGCGCAGATTTATTTTTTCGGGATATTCAAAATTAATTTCCATATTAAATACGTCCGCCGCAATGTCAATCGATACGGGACCAGGTCTACCCGTCCGAGCAATAAAGAACGCCTCTTTAACCACGCGGGGCAATTCGTTCGCATCTTTAACAAGGTAATTGTGTTTAGTTATCGGCGTGGTAATTCCGCAAACGTCAACTTCCTGAAAAGAATCTTTACCGATAGCGGGATTGGCAACCTGTCCTGTAATGCAAACAAGCGGGACTGAATCCATGTTCGCCGTAGCAATGCCCGTGATTAAATTCGCCGCACCAGGACCGCTGGTAGCGATAACTACACCAACTTTTCCACTCGCACGCGCATAACCATCCGCCGCATGAACTGCGCCTTGCTCATGTCCCGTTAAAATGTTCGGGAATTTCATTTTATAAATTTCATCATAAAGTTTCAGCACAACGCCGCCCGGATAACCAAATACCAGTTCAACGCCTTCATTTTTTAGGCTCTCAAGGAGTGCCCGTGCTCCGTTCATCTTCAAAATTTTTACCTCCTCTAATAAAGCTTTGCAAATTATACAACGAATAAAACCGTTTGAAAATATTTTCGGAGCAATTAAATTTTCTGTAAAAAAAAATCGGCGTTAGAGTTTTTAGGCTCTAGCACCGATTTTTTATAAAATTATTTTAGCAAGTCATTCATGCGTTCGAGTGGCACGCTTAAATCCATGTGACCAGAAAGCGTCTCAACTTTCTTGCCGTCAACTAAAAATTTCACGCGTTTAACTTCAGGAAAATTTGTTAGCGTGTCCACGATTGAGCCAATTAAAAATTCTTCACCCGTTGAACCACCGACAAAACCTTTTAAAATGCTCCCGTCAAAATCAACCGTAGCTAGTTCGCCGCTAACAGTGACGCTTTTAATCGCCGCATTCTTCGGAAAAATTCGCGTCAAGTTATCTTCGTAGGGTTCTTCCATAAGCGCGCCGACTGCGGCGGTATATTTATCGGTTGAATCGTCAAATAAGATTTCGCGTTCGACTTCAACAAGTCGCATACCCGAATCATCTGGGAAATATATTTTCACGTTAATTGCTTGTTCGGTCTTTTCATCTTTTGACGGCAAATTTTCCACGGATTTAACTGGTTGAGCGGGCGCAGGTTTAGTTTCAGTTTTATTTTCCGGCTTAGTTTCAGGTTTAGTTTGCACAGGCTTAGCAGGTGCAGGTTTATCGGGCGAGTCATCAGCTGGCGGTTTATCGCAACCTGCAGTAAACAAAAGGAGCGCGAGCATTGCCGGCACTAAAAATTTTTTCACGATTCATATCCTCCTTGATTGAAATAGCGATTTACGGCGTTGGCAATGGCCTGCGCGAGTTTGTGCTGATAGTCGTTGCTTGCCAATAATTTTTCTTCGCGTGGGTTGGTGATAAAACCCAGTTCGATTAGTGAAGCGGGACATTTTGAATGGGTCATGACGTAAAATCTTGCCGCCTTTACACCGCGATTATTTAATCCGCCGAGCCTGGCAAGTTCTTCGTTAAGCAGGCGGGCAAGGCGTTCACCTTTGACGGCGTTCGGCGCGTGATAAGTTTCCATACCGTTTGCATGACCGTTTGAAAAGGCGTTGCAGTGAACACTGATAAACAGCGCGGCATTTGGCGGGGCTTTATCAACGCGTGCTTGCAGTTCGACAGGGTCGGCTACGCCTGGCGCGGCAACGTCAATATCTGTTGTGCGTGTCATGACGACTTTATAACCGGACGCTGTCAAAAGTTTCTGCGCCTTCAAAGAAACAGCTAAGGCAACAGATTTTTCCGTTACGCCGGTGGGACCAACTGCGCCGGAATCTGAACCGCCGTGCCCAGGATCTATAACGATAACTTTTCCTACGCCGTCATAAAATTCATCAGACCAATTATCCTGCGCTAAAGTTTTTTTCACATCAACGACAACGCGGGCGGATTTTTTATCGGAGCGATTCTCCGGCTCAACGGAAATTTTCACGTCGCTTTCAACCACCGATTTAAAATGAATCTGAATCCGCGTATGTTTAGGTTGAATCTCATTGGTGATAATTCTTTCGACAAAATCTTTTGCGCCGGATTGAATTTGCGTGCCGGAAAGGCGGCTCACTCTACCGGGCAAAGTGTTATCTAAATCGACGCGCAGAAGCCCCGCTTTTAAATCGGTCGAAACGTCGCTTGAATCAATTTTACCGCCGCCAAAAGAAATTTCAATCCGCAGAGTTTCTTTATCCAAATCAAAAGCGTTTATCCCTGTCAACTCGGCGGGTTTTGCTAAAGCTGTACTGTTCGCCGCGCATATTAGGATAAACAGAAAGCTAAAACACGTTAAAAATTTTTTTAGCAAAATCATTCCTCATTCCTAATTATCTTAATCGTTAAATAATCACCTTCGGCGGCGTCTTCAGGCAGGAAATCGGCAGGTAAAACGAATTGTCGGAATTCGTCCTCGTCCTCTTCAATGTAAAAAACTGCCGCGGCTGTACCGTCCTCCAGCTCTTCAATTCTGTCAAGGTACGCGGTTATTTCTTTTTGTCCTGTTTCTTTTTCGCTATCCATTTATCTACCCAATCCTCCTTATTTTCAGATTCAACGGAAAAAGTTTTGCCGTCGCTGATTATGGTGATTGTGCCATTCCAACGCGTGCATAAAATATTTTTCGCGTCTATGCCCTGGTTAAGATAATTTTCCAGCGGCTCGCGGTGCGGGTGACCATAAGTATTGCGGCGTTCTTCGTCGGGGCCACAAGAAATTAAAACATAACTGGGATTAACCGTCGCCACAAAATTTTCTGTCGAGGCGGTGTAGCTACCATGATGACCGGCTTTAAGCACATCGCATTTCAAATTTTTAGCGTCATTATCCGCCCAAATCTCCGACTCAACTTTCTTTTCAGCATCGCCCGTGAACATCATAGAAAATTTTTTATAAGTTAATTTTCCGACGACAGATTCATTGTTCGGATCGGATTTTTGCCCGCCGTTTACCGCGTCAACAATTTCTTGCGTCGGATAAAGCACGTTGAACTTAACAGAATTTCCGAAATCCAGCGTATCACCGACCTTCAGCGCGTGATGAGCAATTCCCTTGGCGTCGATAGCCTTCATATAACTTTTATACAGCGGCGAAGTCGAAGTAATGCCATTATCATAAACTTCTGCGACGGAAATTTTTTCTAAGTAAGGATTGGCTGTGACTTCCTTCTTGCTCGGATTGATTAAAGCTTTTGCGCTACCGATATGGTCGGCGTGGGGGTGCGTTAAAATTAATTTGTCAATCTTCGTAACGGAAAATTTTTCCAGCTCGCTGACCAGCAAATCTCGTTCATCGGTGTCTGAAGTATCGATTAAAATTGTCTGCTTGCCGGTCTGAATTAAAATCGCGTCACCCTGTCCCACGTTCAGCATAGAAATTTTTAAATCGCCGCTAACAGTCTGCGTAGCGGCTTCAGTTTTAGCTTCAGTTTTAGTTTCCGTTTTAGTTTCTGTTGATGATTCGTCCTTAGTTCCGCCACAACCGCTAAGGATAAACGCCGTCAACAAGAATAAAGTAAAGAAAATTTTTTTCATTGAATCATCCCTTCTGCTCGTTCTTGTAGATTATGTAAAACCTGATAATTTTCGTGACTGACCAAAAAGCAAACGACGCAATATAAATTTTGTCCATTGTCGACAGGTTGCTATAATCGAAATGCCAAAATAGGAATATCGCCGCCAATATAATCAGCCCGTCGAATTTATCAAAAGCTTTTTTTAAACTATCTAGCAAAATTTTTCGCCTCCTTTTTTTTGAGAATTATATCATGCTTTTTTAAATATTGCCAAACGCCATGAAAATTTTTGAAAAAAATATGTAAGCATTTTCTAAGAAAATAGTTTATAATTAAAACATAGATAAAAATTTAAAAGGAGTGAAAAATCATGGCTGATGTTAAAGAAAAAATTTTACAGACCGCCAAAGATAACCTTAAGACTTTGGGCGACGCGCTCGGTAAAGAATTGAGCGGGGCAATAGAAGCTGACAGAATGGCGAACGCTACTGAATTGTATCTGCAACTTGCCAACGTTAAAGACAGTTTCATTAAAATTTATGGCGATTTGGATTTGGACGACATTCCCGACGAAATTTATACGGAAATGACTAGATCACTTATCGAAAGCATGGACGAAATTGTTATGGCTGATTATTCCGGCAACAGGGAAGAATTATTAGAAAAAATTGCAGACCAAATTGGCAACCTCTTTACTAAAATCGACGATATAGAACTTAATATCGACGGCGTGGATTACGAAGTTGCTTTCAAAGGTAGCCGGCTGGGGCTTAAAGGTTATTTCATCAGAGTTTCTAATGACGACGACGAAGTTTGGATAAATTGGAAAAGTAGTAGCTATGGTCAAAGCGTCATGGCTCGCTATGCAATTTCCCTTTTCCAGCTCGACAAGATTTTAAACGATTCTGTTGCCGCCGACGTATCGAATATTTTTTCCACGGACGGCAATGAATTGCTTACCGTGCTATTTGATGAAAACGCCGCTGAAAATTTACTCAAGAAAGTCCTCGGTACAAGTCTCTTTAACGCTATCGGCGCGGAAAATGTAAAATCAAAGCTGAAAGAATTTTTGTATTCTGTTACCGAAGACACTCTTTCCGATTTGTTGGAAGAATATGAAGATTTAGTTTCTGCTTATAAAGATTTGGTTGAAGATATTAACTCGGTTGACACCAACGAACTTGTCGACAAATTTACCGGCGCGGCAAATGAAGTTCAAAGTTCGCTGAAATCTTTAGGCAATAGCGTTATGCTTGAAATTTTGCCAACAGTTGCAGACGGATTAACTTATAATCTCCTTGGAACTGCCGTTACGGTTTCTGCGGATTATGGCGACGAACTCACGCCTTCCGATTACAAGAGCACCGTAAAAATTATCGACGCGTCTAACAGAACTAAGGCAATTAAAATCACCGGCAACAGCAAGGCTAATTCGATTGTCGGCGGCACAAAAGCTGATACTCTTGACGGTGGCAAAGGTAACGATACTTTAACCGGCGGCGCGGGCAATGATATTTTTATCTACACGGCAGGAAAAGATGTTATCACTGATTATGCCACGGGTGATAAAATTTCTCTTAGCGCGGCATCTAAAAAAGAATCTGTCAAAGGCTCGGACGTGATTATTACTTTTGACAGCGGCTCGCTCACAATTAAAGACGCGGCTGGAAAATCTCTGAATTGGATCGATGAAAACGGCAACTCTCACACGACAGTTATCAGCGGTGCAAGTGATGACGACGATAAAAATTCCGCAACCGTTACGTTGACCAATTCCGATGAATCAACCTTCACAGCGGGTGACAAAGTTAAAGTTATCGACGCCTCGGCACGCACTAAGGCTGTAAAAATTATCGGCAACAGCAAAGCTAACACTATAACCGGCGGCTCCAAAAATGACACGCTCACGGGCGGCGCAGGTAAAGATATTTTCGTTTATACGGCGGGTAAAGATACAATCACTGATTACGCTAGCGGTGATAAAATTTCTATCAGCTCGGCGATAAAAAAATCTGCAGTCAAAGGCTCCGATGTTGTGTTGACGATTGGCAAAGGTTCGCTAACGATCAAAGATGCGGCTGGCGAAAAGCTCGCTATCATTGACGAAAACGGCAAAAATTACACAACGATTATCGGCGGCGCAAGTAATTCCGCGACCGTCACGCTGACCAATTCCGATTCCGCAACCTTCACGGCGGGCGATAAAGTTAAAATTATTGACTCGGCTGACAGAACAAAAGCTGTAGAAATTATCGGCAACAGCAAAGCAAATTCAATCGTCGGCGGCTCCAAGAACGATAAACTTTATGGCTTAGCTGGCAACGACAAAATTTATGGCGGTAAAGGCAACGATACGATTTACGGCGGCAAGGGCAACGATAGCTTGTGGGGCGACGCTGGAAAGGATACTTTTATCTACAACAACGGCGACGGCAAGGACGTTATTTACGGCTTTGAAAACAACGACCTGCTGAAAATCACGGGCGACTTTTCCGCGTCCTATGACGGTTCTAAAAATGAAATCGCCTTCAAAGTTGGCAGCGGCTCTATCACGTTAAAAGAATTCACCGC
>CAJONF010000127.1 GCA_905236665.1 uncultured Selenomonadaceae bacterium
CGCGGGGTCGCCGAGAATATCAATATCGGTTAATTTTTTCTGCAAAGCGTTGATACAGCCGGCGACTTTTTCCTTATCGTCGGTGGAGATTTTTTTATTGCCGACATTGAGCGGCTTATTTACGGTTAGAATCAAAACTTTGTAATTGGACAGGAGATTTTTTTCGACGGCATCGCCAAAAAAAGTAAAATCGGTGAATTTTTCGCCATAACCTGTGGTTCGGTGAGCTTCGTCGCAAATGATAAGGTCGAAATTGATTTTTTCGTCGTCGGTTTTTTTTGAAATGGTATTATCGGAGCAAACGCAAATGTAATTGAAAGGATTTTCTGCGAAAGTTGCCTATTCGTAGAGAATTTGACCGAGCAGAGAGATTGACGGCACTAAAAATAAAATTTTTCCCGTCGAAAGTTCGCTAGCTGTTTGAAATGAACGAATCGACAGCAGATTTATTAATTGGCGTTGATTCGGAATAAAATTTGCATTGAACAGCCTAAAATTTTCCGTCGACAGTTTCAACGACCAAATCAATTCCTAAATCTGGTTCGCTACTAAATTCATTTCAGAAATAAACTGTAGAAATTGTTCCCAGATAAACGGGATAAGTTAGTAAAAAGTTTTATTTCAAAATTTTTTTAGAATTTCGACGGTGCATGACAATTACCTTTTCAATATCCATTCAAGTTTTAACATAAAGTTTACAAAAAATGCGGCGGAGATTTATTGCCCCAGACAATCGGATTCATCAACCGATTAGGCAAAACGAATCCCCCGCACAGTTAGTCAGGCTGACGGGGGTTTTCGCTTGTGTTCATCATGTTGAGTATCTTTGAGTATCGTGCCTGAAATTTACCACACAATCAGCTTTTTGTCAATCGTTCGTGTTGAACGGCTGATTTTGTTCTGATATAATCGTGCCAATGCCGCACCTCTCAAGCGGTAAGCGTACCGTCATCGGCGGTCTTATCCTCGACTACTTCATCAACAGACGTCGTTAAGCGGCAGAAATCTCTAGCCAGTTGCCCCGGATAATCGCTAGACCCGGCGGTTAGGCAAAACGAAACCCCCGTACAGTGACCCATTCTGTGCGGGGGTTTTCGTTCGGTGATATTTATGCTGGAACTGCGAGCCTTTCATTCTGCAGTTGTTGCCTTAAATCAACGCCGTAAATCTACCACACAACTATCTTTTTGTCAATGACTCGTACATTTTCATCAGCTCCGCCACGATTTTTGCCTCGTCGTCCAAAATTTCTTCCATTCCATACGCTTTTGCGACTGCCAAGTCGTTTTTGCGGTGCGCGGCGCGTAAATCCGCCGGCATTGTCAATTCGTCGTACAAATCTGCAAGCGTTGCGGCGGGATATTTATTTCTTACCGATAAAATCTCCTGCGCGGTCGCCTCAATCAAGGACTTCTGCGCGGCGGTCGCCTCGCTCCAGATGAAATTATTATAAACCACGCTCCCTGAATAACGATACCGCATTTCTAATCGCCCAGCTACCGCACGCATCCACGCCATATGTATTGAACTAGTTAAAACCCCGAAATGATAAATCTGCGCGGCGGGAATGATTGATAATGCGTCGCTGATAATTATTTCGGGCTTAGCAAAATCCATTGGAATATATTTTCGACGTTCAGAACTTACTCGCGGAATTACAAGACAAATTTCATTGCCTTGCGTGTTTGAAAAGAATAAATGCGGAGTTTCGGCAGATTTTCGCGTCGGTGCCGCTGTACTTGCCAATCTAAACTCTTTTACAGCTGAAACTCGCCTATAAAGTTCCTTACTGCGTCTAATTTCATCGGGCATTGCATTTTTAAGATAAAAACAGTATCGAATCGGCTCGCCATTAAGAAAATCCTTTGCTCCTAAGTATCTAAAAATAAATTTCTCTAGCTTAGGTTCACGTTGAAGAATTTTTTTAGCCTCATCAGCCTTTAAAATTAAATTTCCACCGTCGCTGGGCTGATTTCCTTTAGTTATTCGCGGCACGAAGTCTTGAAGATGTTTTGCACGGCTCTCGATAAAAATAATCGGGGCGTCGACGAGATAGGGATTGATATTGTTCGCGGGCAAGACTTCATCGCCGTCAAAGATTTTTTTATCGACTTGCAGAGCCTTATCAGCCATACCGATAACCACACAATGAATTGCCGCCTTATCTAACGATTCAGAGTCCCATTTAAACGTTCTGCGCCCGAAAATGATTTGCATACCGTAATCGTCGAAGATTTTGCGCCAAAGCGGCGTAACTTGCTCGCCTTGAGTGATTGAGTTGGTGGAAACGAACGCGGCTTTAATTTTTGTGCCCTGAATCATTTTCGCGGCTTTATGATACCACGCGCCGACGTAGTCAATGCTGTTTGACAACTTAATTTTGCCGAAAATCTTCACGGCGTCGGCTTTTTGCTCAGAATTCATCATACTCGCGCCCACAAACGGCGGGTTGCTGATTATGTAGTCGGTTTTTTCCCAATCGACGTGCAAAGCATTGGCTTGTAGGATATTCGAGTAACTTTTGAGCGGGAAAAGTGCCAAATCTTTATGAACAATTTCTTCAGTCTCGCGTTTCATTTTGAGTTCGGCTATCCACAGCGCAGTTTGAGCGACCGTGACCGCGAAATTATTAATTTCAATGCCGTAAAACTGATTTATTGAAATTTTTATCGGATTATCGAGTTCGCCGAGCAAAATTTGGTTGCCGAAAAGTTCTTTAAGGATTAAATTTTCGATTCTGCGCAGTGAAATGTAAGATTCTGTTAAAAAATTGCCGCTACCGCAAGCCGGATCTAAAAATTTCAGCGCGGCGATTTTATTTTGCAATTCAAAAAGATTTTTACGCCGAGTCCGCGCAGATTGTTTCGCAGATTCAAATTCTGCTTGCAAATCGTCCAAAAAGAGCGGATCGATAACCTTATGAATGTTTTCAATGCTGGTGTAATGCATACCGCCTGCGCGTCGCACATCGTGATTGAGCGTCGATTCAAAAACCGTGCCGAAAATCGTCGGGGAAATTTGCGACCAATCAAAATTTCCGCTCGCCTCGTCGAGTAAAAGCTTTTTAAGTTCCGGCGTGAAGTTCGGGAAGTCAATTTCATCAGCAAAAAGCCCGCCGTCGACGTAAGGGAATTTTTTCAGCGTGTCGTCAAGGTAAATACTGCGATTTTCAAGCGGCGTATCAAGAATTTTAAACAATTCGAGCAAATCTTGGCGAATATTCCTTGCGCCGCGCAGATAATTGCGAAAAATTTTGTGCTTGCCGAAAATATCAATGCTCTCGGCGTACAAACAGAAAACTAATCGGACGCAAAGCTTATTTAGGTCGGAAAGGGCTTTGTCTGTAGTAATTTTTAGTTCATTTTTAAGTCCTTCGTATATTTTGGCGACAATCGCACTTGCCTGAATAGATAATTCGCGTTCATATGAAATATTTTGCTGTTCGACGATAAAATTCAGCATATTAAAGCGTTTCGGCAGTTCAAACAGAGAAATTTTAATCGGATTGCGTTCGGGACAGCGTTTATCCATATCGAACACGCGAAATTCCTTGAAATTGCACGTAATAATCCAACGAGCTTTTCGCGAATACTCCAAAGCGTCGTTATAACGCTTCGCCTGCTTAAAAATTTCTTCATCGTCGAGATTCACGGTCGAACTTTTCTGTTCGATAAGAACTTTAGTCGAAATAATCAACGCGTCAATAAATCCGTGCGGAATGGGGACTTCAAAGCTGATAAAATCCTCCGGTTCGGCGATATTGAACACGTCGCGGAGCAAAGAAAGCCAAAAACTATGTGTATCGCCCTTTTCGTAGCCTCTTGTAGACCATTTCCTTACAAAATCTTTTGCACTCATGAAAAATCACCTTCCGAGCCGATTTTAACAAGTTTGGCGGGGTTTTAAAAGTACAAAGTTAAAATTTTATCTACATAGAAATTATCTTCTTGCAAATACCTTGCAAATAAAACTATCAAATGTTACAATCAGCTAAAATTTATTGGGAGGAATTTATATGCTGAAAGGATTTGTAGAGGTACCGATTTTGCAAGGGAGTTCGTTCTTATCGGTAACGGACAACGGCTTGAACTTCAACAAAAATGTCGTAAAGCATATGCAGAGAGCCGAGAGTATTAAAATATTTTGTAATTCGTCTAAGAAACAAATCGCCATAAAAAAATGCGGCAAGGGCGAAGAAAATTCTATTCCATTTTATCGCGACGAAAAAAATTTAACAAATGGCGTAAGATTCAACAATCGCGAAGTTCAACAGATGATTGCAACGATGATGGATTGGAATTTGAGCGAATACAATTACAGAGCAGAC
>CAJONF010000128.1 GCA_905236665.1 uncultured Selenomonadaceae bacterium
CCGCGCCCATCACCAAAGACAGAATCTCTATCGCTGTGAATAAATCTAACTACACGCACGACATCATAGCCAAGACAAAAAAATTCACCGTGTCGATTATTTCCGAGGCGGCAACTTTTGATTTGTTTAAGCATTTCGGTTTCCAAAGCGGCAAGAACGTCGACAAGTTCGCAAATTTCGACAAAGTTCAGCGCACAGCTAATGGAACTTTAGCCATAACCGAAGGCACAAATTCTTTTATCAGCGCAAATGTCATTCAGCAGGTCGAACTTGATAGCCACTCAATTTTTATCGCGGAAGTTGTTGACATGGAAAAACTTTCTAACGTTCCGTCAACCACGTACAATTTCTATCAATCGAATATCAAGCCGAAACCCGCCGTCAAAGCCGGTGGCAAGACTAAATGGGTTTGCAGGATTTGTGGCTATGTTCATGAAGGCGACGAACCGCCCGCCGTTTGTCCGCTGTGCAAACACCCTTCAACCGATTTTGAAAAAGTTGTCGAGGCTCCCGCGCAGAAAAATAAATATGCCGGCACCAAAACTGAGAAAAATCTCCGCGAGGCGTTCGCCGGTGAATCGCAAGCGCGCAATATGTACACTTATTTTGCCGGTGTTGCCAAGAAAAATGGTTGCGAACAAATAGCCGCGCTTTTCCTTAAAACTGCCGACAATGAGAAAGAACACGCTAAACTTTGGTTTAAAGCTTTGGGCGAGCTTGGAAGTTTGGAAGAAAATCTTTTGCACGCGGCGGATGGTGAGCATTTCGAGTGGACTGATATGTATCCGCGCATGGCACGTGAAGCTGACGAGGAAGGTTTCCACGAACTGGCAGAACAATTCCGCGGCGTTGCGGCTATCGAAAAACATCACGAGGAACGTTATCGCAAGCTTTTAAAGAATGTCGAGGCGCAGGAAGTTTTCAAAAAAGCCGGCGTTCAAGTTTGGGAGTGCAGAAATTGCGGACATTTGGTCATCGGCACCAGTGCACCGGGTATTTGCCCCGTCTGCAAACACCCGCAAAGTTATTTCGAGATCAACGCAGAAAATTATTGAAATCTATTTACGCAAAAAAATCAGGCGAACGGTTAAATTTTAATCGTCCGCCTTTTTTCATTTCAAGTTCAAATATTTATCCAGCCATTCGGCGACGCCTTCGCCGATAATTTTTTTACCTTCAGCGTCGGGGTGCAAACCGTCAACCGATAAAGTTTCGCTCAAATTTCCGTCAGCGTCTGTTAACTTTGCGTTCACGTCGATAAAAAATTCTTGTTCGCGAATCCACGCGCAGATATATTGCTGATGTTCCTGCCAATTTTCCGGCGGCAATTCAACAAAACCAACTTTTTGAATCTGCGCGGGGTTCAGGGGCGTGGGCGTGATGAAAACCGGTTTAATCCCGTTCAAGTTGCATTTGTCGCGAATTGCTGTGAGATTTTCTACAGACTCCCAGCCCATGATGTCAGCGCGATAATCATTGACGCCCGCCATGATAAACAAAACTTCGGGGCGGAAAGGTAAAACGTCGTTATCAAACCGCGCTAAAATTTCCGCGGTGGTGTCGCCGCTCCTGCCCAAATTTTTTACGGGAATAGCGCAATAAGTTTCCCAATTATAAACAACGGTGGAAGGTGGCACGCTTATTGAGCCGCCGCCATGAGTTATGCTGTCACCGAGCGCGCAAAATCGGATTTGGTGCTTGACTTCAAAAGAATTGTTAGCATCTTTAGCAGACCAATCTGTCACGGGCTGATTATCTTGCGTGAGACCGCGAACGCGCCAAAAATATTCGCCCTCATCGAGCACGGGTTCTTTGTCGTAAAAATCAAAGTTATCATCTTGTGGCTGTGAAGTCGTAAAATATTTGCGGATAACATTTCCGTCCTTTATAAGTTCAATTTCGTAATAATCTGCGCCGCTAGTCGGAATCCACGAGTACACGGGATAAATCGGCGGATAATTCATCTTGTCAAATTCTGTAGTGGTGCGCGGAGCAGTCGGATTGGTGTCCAGTTCACGAATCGGCAATTTATTTTGCAGTGTCGTTCCGTCCAAAGATATTGCGTTGACTTGAAACTTTGCGTTGACGTTGTTGACAGGAATTTCTATTCCATTCGTAAAAGCAAA
>CAJONF010000129.1 GCA_905236665.1 uncultured Selenomonadaceae bacterium
TCTTGTGTTTCGGGAGGATTATACGTCAGTTTAAATAAAATTACAAATAGCATTTAATGTTTTTAACGTTTTCTTTCACTATATTTTCTTCCTAAAAGATAATGGGCGTTTCGATGTTGGCGACGCGGCAGAAATTTTTTTCGGGCGGTGACCAAATTTTTTCCACGCCGAGCAGCTGATTTATCGCTATGTCGGGAATATTTATGCCAGCCGCTAAACACGACAGTTGCAAGCCGCCGGACATACGCGGATTAATTTCAAGCAGAAAAATTTTTTTGCCGTCCATGCGGAATTGAATATTAATCGGCACGGAGAACTTCATCAGCGACAAAATTTTTTCTGCGGCGGAGATAATCGCGGCGTCGAATTTTATTTCCGAGTAGCGGTGATTCGTCTTGAAGCGCGGGATAATTATATTTCCACGCGGCGTACTCAGGCAGTCAACGCTGATTTCTTGACCGATGAGATACGGCATGACGAGCAAGGGAATTTTAAAATCATAGCGCGACAAAATTTTCTGCGCGGCGTCACGAGTAACTTTCATGTTAGGCATATTGTGGAGCGCGGAAATATTTTCAATCGTGTCGTCAATCACGCGGAAAGTCAGCGCGCCTTCATCTTCAACTAGCTTGTAACAAATTCTGTTATCGGAAGTTTTCAGGGCGTCGAAGTCTTGATTAAATTCGTCAAAGTTTTTAGCGATTCGATAGGGCGGGATAATTTCCGGCAGTCCACCCGCCGCGATAAATTCATACGTGGCAACTTTGTCGTCCAAAATTTTCATCAAGCGTGCGTCGTGACCTATTAAAACTTTTACGCCGAGATTTTTAAAATCGTCAAGGCGTTGAGCAATCGCGGTTAAATTTCTGCGCGGGATAAAAATATTTATTCGGTGTTCGCGGCAAAAATTTAGGCAGAAGTCAACGTAATCAGACTCCGAAATTTTTTCCGGCTCACGATACCACTCGTCACAAGCAATTTTATAAATCGCGTAATCGTTTTTGTTCGTGCCAATGAAATAAAAATTCGGGTTGGCGTCGCGAATCAGATTGATAAGATGATAGGCGGTGCTGAACCAGTGATTAAACCAAACACGCATAAAATTTTTCCTCCATTTGTCAACAAAAAGATTTGAGCAACTTTACTTTAAACCAAGTTAGTGTATAATTTCAAGGAAAAAATTTCAAAGGAGAGCGGTGCCCTTAATGGATACTGCAGAGAATACAAAATTAAAACCTTATTTATCGCCGCTGAACGTCTGGGCATTGTCATTTGGTTGCGCTGTAGGTTGGGGCGCATTTGTCATGCCGGGGACAACTTTTTTGCCGATAGCCGGACCTTTGGGAACTGCGCTCGGTATGGCGATTGGTGGAATCATCATGTTGATTATCGGCTACAACTACCACTTCATGATGAACCGATATCCCGACGCCGGCGGAACTTATTCTTATGCCAAAAAAGCTTTGGGCTATGACCACGGCTTCTTGAGTTCGTGGTTTTTGATTCTAGTTTATATTGCTATCACTTGGGCGAACGCAACAGCCCTGCCGATTATTTTTAGAAAATTTTTGGGCGACACGTTCCAATTTGGTTTTCATTATACAATCGCGGGCTTTGATGTCTGGTTCGGTGAATCTCTGTTGAGTTTGGGTGCACTGTGGATTTTCGGCGCAATCTGTATGTATGGCGGCAAGTTGGCGGCTTGGGTGCAAACTATTGCGGCGATAATTTTATTTGGCGGCGTGCTTATCGGTATGGGCGCGGTTTTATACAGCGGCGTAAATATTTTTGACATTGCGCCCGCCTATCCTCCCGACAATACAAGTTCATTAGCGGTGGTGTTCGGAATTGTCGTGCTGGCTCCTTGGGCATTTGCGGGTTTTGAATCCGTTTCACAGTCCGCCGAAGGTTTCAAGTTTTCCGTTAAAAAAACTTTTGCAATTTTATTCTGCGCGGTAGTGGCGGCTGCCGTTGCTTATACATTTTTATCTATCCTCGCAATTTCTACCTTGCCGCCGAATTACGCGAACTGGTCTGAATATATCGGCGACCTAAATAATCTTGAAGGGCTGGAAGGTTTGCCGACTTTCCATTCCGTGAAATTTTTTATGGGCGACACGGGCTTAATAATTTTAGCGGTAACTTGCGTTTGTGGCGTCATCACCGGTCTTGTTGGCAATTACATAGCCGCGAGCAGATTAATTTACGCTTTGACACGTGATGATTTATTGCCCGCGTGGTTTGGCAAACTCAATAAAAATCGCACGCCCATGAACGCTGTACTTTTTATAATGTTGCTAAGTCTGCCGATACCTTTCCTCGGACGAACAGCTATTGCTTGGATTGTTGACGTGAACACAATCGGTGCAACGATTGATTATACCTATACTTCCCTTGTTTCGATAATAACGGCGCGGCAAGTAGGCAAAAGTCTGCCGCAAATCACCGGAACAATAGGTTGCGTCGTGAGTTTAATTTTCTTTTTATATTTCATGGTGCCGAATGTCTGGACAGTCAGCGCGATGTCTACAGAAAGTTATTTGATTCTGATTTGCTGGAGTATCTTAGGTTTTGCATTTTTCCGCTACATTTTTCAGCGAGACACTGAGCGGCGTTTTGGCAAGTCAACAATTTCTTGGATAGCCCTGCTGTTTTTAATTTTCTTTACGTCAATGCTTTGGGTAAGAGAGGCAACAAGCGATGCTACAAAAGAAATTTTAGGGAATTTGAGCGAATACTACACCGAGGAACTTAAGGAACACGGCGTCCCGCCAACAGAAATTGAAAAATCCGATTCTGCGTATTATCTCGAAAATCAAATGACACTCGTTAGCGATTCTTTGACGCGCCATAATCTCATGCAGATGTTCTTGATAATGATCGCGCTGTTTATCATGTTCAACATTTACAACTTGATGATGAAACGCGAAAAAAATATGGAGCGCGAAAAAGCTCAGGCGGAACGTTCAAATAAAGCTAAATCAACTTTCCTTTCAAACATGAGCCACGATATCAGAACTCCTATGAACGCCATTATCGGCTACACAAATTTAATTAAAAAAGAGCCAAGGTTACCGCCAAAAACTAAAGATTATCTCGACAAGATAGAGGCGTCGAACAATCACTTGCTCTCGCTGATAAATGATATTCTCGACATGAGCCGCATTGAGTCCGGCAAAATGGAGCTTGATCCGCAGAAAGCTAACATTGTCAAAGCAATGAACGAAGTCCGCGACCTTTTCGCAACGCAAATGGAAACTAAAGGTTTAAATTTTTCCGTTGACGCCAAACAAGTTATGAATAAAATTGTCATGTGTGACACACCCCGCCTTAATCGCGTCCTGCTGAATTTGATTAGCAATTCATTTAAATTCACGCCTGTAGGCGGCTCTGTCACTGTCACGCTTAAACAGGTTAGCGGCGATGATAAAGTCGGCTCCTATGAACTGCGCGTCAAAGATACTGGCATGGGCATGACGCCGGAATTTGCCACGAAAGTTTTTGCCGCCTATGAACGCGACCGCTCCGTCA
>CAJONF010000130.1 GCA_905236665.1 uncultured Selenomonadaceae bacterium
AGTCGGTCACGCGTTGGAAAGCGGCGCAATGTTCGGGACAGTTTCAGCGATTTTGGGCGAAGATTTAATCGCAACCAGCGTACAAGTCACAACCGACGCCGTGATAATGTGGTTGCCGTATCGTTCGTTACTTATCGCCGGTCCAAAGCTCGGACGTATGCACGGCATTGTTATGAAAAATCTTTTGGAAACATTCAGCCGCAAAAATGTGCTGATGATGCAAAAGGTCGAACTTTTATCAAAAAGAACACTGCGCGAACGAATCATTTTATATTTACTGCAACGCGAACGCCGCCAAAATTCAGAAAAAGTTCGCGTGCCTGGTCGTGTGCAACTGGCAAAAGAATTGGAATGTAACCGCTCGGCTTTGACGCGGGAAATCTCGCAAATGGAAATGGTCGGCTTAGTTGAATGTGGCGAACATTGGATGCGCCTCAACAAGGATAAACTTCAGTGATTATTTTCGACGACGTGAGCTTGAGTTTTGGGCGGCACGAAATTTTTAAAAATATTTCATTGGAACTGCGCGGCGGAAAAATTATCGGCATTACGGGCGCGAACGGTGCTGGCAAATCGACTTTCCTAAAACTCGCCGGAAAAATTTTAAAACCAGATAGCGGCTCGGTAAATTTCTCTATAGAAAAAAAGATCGCGATGATTTCGCCCGAAATGAAAATTTACGACAGCTTGACGGCTCAAGAGAATTTAATTTTTTTTGCGAAATTGCGCGGCGTGAATTTATCTGCTGAAAAAATTTTAAATCTGGGTGAACGCGTCGGACTGGATTTAAAAACTTTTGGCAAAACGCCCACGGAAAATTTTTCCACGGGCATGAAACAGCGTTTAAAGTTCGCAATTCTCTTGAGCGTTGGCGCGAATATCTGGCTACTTGACGAACCAACAGCCAATCTTGATGACGCGGGACGCGAAAAATTTTTCAAAGAGATTCAAGCCGCCAAAGTTGAAAAAATTATTTTGCTGGCAACGAACGATAAAGCGGAGGTTGATATTTGCGATGAAATTATTCAGCTCCCGCTTTGAACAAATCGCGGCGATATTGCTAAAAGATTTTTTAATCGGATTGCGGCGGCGTGCAACTTTTGCGGCGATGATGATGTTTTCGCTAACAGCCGTGGCGAGTTTGAGCTTGTCAACGGGCGGCGCACCAATTGAGCCGAAATTTTTAGCGGCGTTGCTGTGGGTAGTGATTTTTTTTGCGGCAAGCGCGGGGATAGCCGGAACCTTTGACGACGAGGCGGCGGCAGGAACTTTGCCAACATTAAAACTTTACGCCGAAGCGCAGGCAATTCTTTTCGGCAAAATGATTTACGTTTTCTTATCGCTGACTGCGTTGACAATTTTTATCCTGCCGATATTTTTAATCCTGTTCGATGTCGCCATTGAAAAAATTTTTTTATTGCTCGCGACGATTTTTTTTGGATTAATCGGAATAGCGGCGGCGGGCACTTTGACAGCGGCTTTGACAACTTCAGCGACGGTTAAAGGCGGGCTTTTCCCAATTCTGCTTTTTCCAATAACCCTGCCGATATTTTTGCCCGCGATTGCGCTGACAGAAATTTCTTTCACAAGCGCGGCATTAGATTTAAGTTTGCTCGTCGTCATGGCAGTATTCGATTTAATTTTGATAACGGCATCGTCAATTTTGTTTGATTATCTATGATAGGAACATTTTCTTATGGAATTACAAGGCAACGGCGCAGTCAAAGATTTAACAGTCGGCGAACCTGCGCGGTTAATTTTTTATTTTACGTTGCCGCTATTGGCGGGCAATGTTTTTCAACAGCTATTCGGTTTTGTCGATACGCTAATTGTCGGAAGATTTTTAGGCGTAGAAGCATTGGCGGCTGTCGGGTGCACGGGACCTCTAATGTTTTTAATGCTCGGTTTTGTCGGCGGAATGACCAGCGGTTTTTCAATCTGCACGGGACAAAGTTTTGGCGCAAAAAATTTTGACGGCGTGAGACAGAGCGCGGCACTTTGTATTTTTTTGTCATTTGCGGCGTCAATCGTGCTGACGATAATCGGCGTAACTTTTTGCCGCGATTTGCTTATTGCTATGGACACACCGCCAGAAATTTTAGATGGTGCGTATTCGTTTATCTCGATAATTTATGGCGGCGTGGTGATGTTTGTTTTCCTGCAGATGTTGACGAATTTAATCCGCGCCCTGGGTGATAGCAAAATGCCCACGGTTATTCAGGCGACGACGCTTTGCATAAATATTTTGCTAGAACCGGTGGCGATAATCGGTTTGGATTTGGGAATTCCCGGCTCGGCGGCGGCTACTATTGTCGCGCTGACGCTTGGAAATATTTTGTGCATTATCTACATAAAAAAACGCGTGCATTATCTGCACGTGCGCCGCGAAGATTTTTCCTTCGACAGAGAATTTTTAATCGAACATTTAAAAATCGGATTGCCAATGGGTTTTCAATCGTCAATCATAGCGATTGGCGCGGTCATTTTGCAAATTGCACTGAACGGATTGGGGAGCGTGGCGGTAGCGGCATTTGCGGCGGCTCACAGGGTCGACGGGATAGCTGTTATGCCGATGATGTCTTTTGGCGTGGCGATGGCGGCTTACACGGCGCAAAATTTCGGCGCGAGAAGATTTGATAGAATCGTAGACGGCGTGAAAAAATGTATTTTGATGTCGTGTTCATTCAGCGTGTTGGTTGCAATTTTTAACATATACCTGGGCGATGACATAATTGAATTGTTCGTCGGCACGGAGGCGGTACAGGTTGTCGAATACGGACGGTTATTTTTAATCGTGACAGGTCTTTCGTATTGGGCATTGGCGTTACTGTTTATTTTGCGGTTCACGTTGCAGGGCTTAGGAAAAAGTTTTGTTCCGACGCTCGCCGGAATAATCGAACTTGTCATGCGAATAGCCGCCGCGATTTTCTTAGTTGAGTGGCTGGGCTTTTTAGGCGCGTGCTTGGCTCAACCTATGGCGTGGATTGGCGGACTTTTGCCGCTGGCGGTTGCATTTTTATTTACAGCGCGGAAATTAGTATCATAACGAAAAAAACTCGCCTTCGGGCGAGTTTTGAATTTTCATAGATGGTGCCTCAGAGCGGAATCGAACCACTGACACGGGGATTTTCAGTCCCCTGCTCTACCAACTGAGCTACCGAGG
>CAJONF010000131.1 GCA_905236665.1 uncultured Selenomonadaceae bacterium
TAGATAAAACCTGTCACGCCGTCTTGAATCGTGTTAGAATAAACCAGCGGCGATGCTAAAACCGTGGCACCATTTGCCGCACATTCAATAAATTTTAAATCGGATTTGGAACGGTTGAATTCGTTATCGCGCAGGGGCAACAGTGCAATATCAGATGAACGAATCGCTTTTTCGTAAGTGTCAAAGGAAACGAATTGCCCGTCATATTTATTCAAGTCGCCGACGAAAGTTTTATTATCCGTGTCCAGCGCGTCGAACAAATTTTTTCGCGCCAAAATTTTAAACGCAACCCTATTTCCGTAAAGCTTTGCTATTCTGTTCAGCAGGGGCAACAGTTCTATAAATTCTCCGTCGCGATTGAGTGCACCGAAAAAAATCGTAACGGGCTTTTTCTGTTCAAACTCGTCGTCAAAATCGCGGGGGGGTGGCAATCGGCGCAGATGATTGGCAAAAACTGTGACGTGCGGATTGAATTGACTCAAATAATCTGCCAAGTAAGGCGTTGACGTTTGAATTGCGTGCACAGCGCGGAAATTTATCCACGCGGTTTTCTTATAATCTTCCTCCCAAAGTATCGGGTGATCGTCCATCTCCGAAATAAAGAGAATCCCCTTTTGGCGCAGGACGTTAAAGAAATCCAAACCGACCGCGAACGACGGGAAACACATTCGCTGATTGATAAAAATTCTGTCCTCGAATTGCTCCTTGTCGAAAAGTTTATAGGGCTTGCCGACTTGCGATGACGTGATAAAAATATTTGGCTCCGTCATGAAAAAAGCATTGGGCATATGGACGCGGCTTGGTGCACAGACAGTTTCTTCACCGATTAGCGTTTGAATCAAAGTTTTTTTCGGCGGCTCACTTCTATAAACAGTGAAAATATATACGAAAACCGCCATATCCGTTTTGGAAAGTTCAGCGATTTTTTTCTTGACTTGTATTCCGCGCTGGGCATTTAGTGAGCGCAGGACGTTTAAGCCGGCGTCTTCAATAGCCTCTGCCAATTCGTCGCGAGTCAGCGTGACTTTAAATTTAGGCGGCTTACCTTCCAAGATCGCGGTTAAATTTTCTCCGTTGCCGATATTGTCCAGAGTGAAAATCAGCGTGCCATTCTTTTTTAGGCGTTCGGCGATTTTTTTTATCAGCGCGACGAGTTTTTTATTGCCGAGCGTGCCGATAAGTGGACTTTGAACTAAAATTGCCTCGAAGATGCCTTTAACGTCTTGAATATCTTCAGCGACGGTGTATTTACATTCGGGTTGAATTTCTAAAAATTTTTTTTCGGACGTTTCAAAATCTGCGGGCACATCGCCGGTGAGTTCAAGGACGCTCTTTGCCCGCGCAGGAATAAAATTTTCAAAGGTCATCGCGTCGCCACCGCCTTAACGAACCAAGCTGTACATTAAATCTTCCTGCGCCTTCATGCATTTCATAAGCTCAAAGCGTTCAAGAATCGTTTCACGAGCCGCCTCACCAAGTTTCCTGCCGCGTTCGGGGTCGTCAAGTTGCTCCTCAATTTTTCTGGCAATGTGATAGGGCGAACGGAATTCAGCAAGCAAACCGTTGACATTATCTTCCATAACTTCTTGTACGGGCGGCGTCTTTGAACCAACGATAGGACAGCCGAAACTCATAGCCTCCAAGAAAGACCAGCTTAAAACGAACGGGCGAGTTAAATAGACGTGGCAACTGGACGCCCGCAAAATCTTTTGATAATCGCCGCGATTTCTCAAGCCGACAAAATGTACACGATCAGTCGGATAGCCGCCCTTCTTCTCTTCCTCTTTAAGATAGGTCGTGTCTTTAAGTTGTGCGCCGTAACAAATTCTATCCTTGCCGACAATGACAACATGAGTTTTCGGGCGTCTTGCCAAAACGTGGCGGATCGCGTCCATAAAATATGGGAAGCCGCGATAAATTTCAAAGCCGCGTGCAACGTAAGTGATAATTTCCGTACCTTCAGGCAAGTTAAGTTTAATATCGTCAAGCACCAAACCGGGACGCTTACCGCTGGGATCTGGCGAGCAAAATTTCGTATCAATGCCTTCATGAATAATCTTGATTTTCGGCTTATACTCTTCGGGGAATTGGGAATA
>CAJONF010000132.1 GCA_905236665.1 uncultured Selenomonadaceae bacterium
TCAACTTCAGCAATCCTGCGCGGCGTCTCGAAGGTAGCGGACAATGCTTGAGAATTTTTTATCTCGGTGGTGACTTCCTCTTCAACCAACGTATTCCAATTTCCGCACGCAGGACATTTGCCTAACCACTTGACGGACTCCGCACCACATTCTTGACAAACATATTTAATTTTTTTCTTCGCCATAATTTTTTAAGCCTCGAAAAGTTTTGCTGACTTCGCGGCGGACTCGGCAACCGTCACAACGTCAAGAGAAACTTTCAGCCCGCGTTCAACCGCAGAATAATCGCCGCGCTCAAAAATTTCTCCGAAGTTGACGAACTCTTGAATCATTCTGTGATTAAATTTGTTCAACGAAAAATTTTGTACTTCCTCGCCACGAATCGCCAGCTCAAAATTATTTAATTCATTGGGCGTGCTGCGGGACAAAATATATCCGCCGTCACCTTGAATATTTAAAAAGGACGGGCTACCGGAATCCTTAGCGGCAGCGCATTGCGCCAAAAAATTTTCATACTCTAAAGAAACAATTCCGCTCGTATCGACGCCATTAAAGCCGCGATTGGCAACGTAGAAAATTTTTTTCGGCAAACCAAACAGCGCGATAACAAAATTTAAATTGTAAATGTTCAAGTCCATTAATGCGCCGCCAAAACATTTCGGGTCAAAGGAAGGCGCGACGATTTTTTTCTTGTAGTCATCATAGCGGCTGGAATACTGCGAAAAATTACATTGAACAATTTTAATTGCGCCGATTTTTTTTAACGCGTCACGTATCGCAAAAAAATTCGGTTGGTGCAAAGTCGTCACCGCCTCAAAAAGATAAAGCCGCTTGTTCAAAGCCAAGTCGATTAAATCTTTTGCTTGCTCGGCAGAAGTTGTGAACGGCTTTTCGACGATAACATTTTTGCCCTCCGCCAGAAATTTTTTAGCGTACTCGTGGTGCACGCCGTTTACTAAACCTACGTAAACAAAATCAATGGCGGGGTCGTTGGCTATGGCGTCAAGGTCAGTGGTGAAGTTGTCTATGTGAAATTTTTCGGCGAGCGCGGCGGCTTTATCGCGGCTGTGAGATCTAGCCCAAATATTCGCGACGTGAAATTTTTTTGACGCCTGAATTGCACCAATCGCCTCCGGAATAATTTTTCCCGTTCCTAAAATTGCAATGTTAATCATGATAAAAACTCCTTACAAAATTTCTAAACTCTTAATTACTAATTGCTTTTTCCCGCGCTTGTGTTAAAATTCCTGCCGAAGGAGTGAACAATTTTGCATAAACCTACGCAAGAACAGATTATAGAATTCTACCACGCTAACACCGTAATAGATTTTCTGGAAATAGAAGTTGTACCGACGCCTGATGGTGAAGCCCGCTTGGAACTTTGTGCAGACAGCCGCCACGCGAATTTATATTCAATGGCGCACGGCGGCGTTTTAACGATAATGGCAGATACAGCAATGGGCGCGAAATGTTTAGCATTAAATAAACGCGTCGTGACAATTTCGCTGGAAATGAAATTCATACACGCGGTAATGACAAATACGCCGCGAGTTTTCACGGAAGCAAAAGTTTTGCACGACGGACGCCAAACTATGGTTTGCGAATGTAAAATCCTTGACGCTAAGGGAAAACTTTATGCCAAGGCTACTGCAACTTTTTATGTGACAGGAAAATTATTTGACGACTAAACTTAATGAAATTCTTTGCCGATTCAAAGAGGATTTTAATAAATTTGCAATACACTTCGATTAAAATAAACTGAAAAATTTTTTGGGGGGTTTTAAAGATGTTGAAGAAGTTTAAACTACTCGGCGTGCTATTGGCGGCAATAATTTTGTCGATAAGTGCGCAGGTCGACGCTGCACCGGATTGGAACGCGAACAAGATCCAAGTTACAGGTATGGGCGTGGCAAATCCGCAAATGGTAAGAAGTCCGGCTCATGCGTCGATGATGGCGCGGCGGGCGGCTATAGCCGATGCATATCGTCAGCTCGCTGAAGTTGTCAATGGCGTTCAAGTTGACGCAGAAACTACGGTCGAACAGATGATGCTCACCAGCGATATTGTAAAAACAAAAGTCAGTGCGATTATTAAAGGTGCACAGATTGTTTCAGAGGGCGAACTTACTGGCGGCGGCTATTCTGTGACAATGGAAATTCCGCTGTTCGGCGGACAGGGTGGTTTGGCTGAAACCGTTATCGAGCGTCCGCCTGTAGTTGAGCCTTTCCCTGCACCTGCGCCCGATTACAAACCGCCTGTAGTTGAAACCAAACCGACTTATGGCGGCGGCTATACCGGTCTTATCGTCGATTGCCGCGGCGTCAACGCAACGATTAATCCCGTCATGAGCCCCGTTATCAAAAATTCCAACGGTCAAAAAATTTATGGTCACATGAATCTTGACTACGACAGAATTATTCGCGAAGGTATGGCAACTTATGCTCAGGATATGAGCCAAGCAGGTCGCGCAGGTTCCAATCCGCTTGTTGTCAAAGCAGTTCGTCTTGACGATTTGAACGCTAACCCCGTTTTGAGCATGGAAGATTCCGACAGAGTTCTTTATGAAAACGGTATCTCTCATTTCCTTGACAATATCGCGGTTGTTTTCCTCTACTAAAAAATATCTGCCGAATATAAATTTTTACCAAATCTCGTCGAAACATTTGGCGAGATTTTTTTTTATCCATATTAAAAACCTTCATAATATCGCCGAATCAACCGTAAAAAACCCCGCCGATTGTTGACTTGTGGCGATAAATTCGTTAATCTTAGCAAGCACGGACATTAAAACAAGTAAATTTGTTGAGGTGAAAAGATGTTCACGGGGATTATAGAAGAAATTGGGCGGCTAAAGAGTTTAGACGGCGGGCGTATTGAAATTTTTTGCGAAAAAATTTTATCGGATATAAAAATTGGTGACAGCATTAACACTAATGGGATTTGTTTAACGGTCGTTGATTTCGGAGAAAATTTTTTTGCGGCTGATATAATGCCCGAAACTTTTCGCAAAACTTCGCTGGCTGAAATAAAAATCGGTGGCATTGTAAATTTGGAACGCGCTTTAAAAGTCGGTGACAGATTCGGCGGGCACATTGTCAGCGGGCACATTGACGGCGTTGGAAAAATTTTGAGTATTCGCCACGAAGGCAACGCGCTTTTAATCGACGTGGCGGCGGAAAATCATTTGCTTAAACAAATCGCGCCGAAAGGTTCCGTGGCTCTCGACGGCATAAGCTTAACGGTTGTAAATTCGGGCGCAGAAAATTTTTCAGTGTCAATGATTCCGCACACCCGCGAAGTCACGAATTTTAAATCTAAGCGCGTCGGTTCGCCGGTAAACATTGAGACGGACGTTTTGGCAAAATATGTTAACCGATTGATAAATTTTAAAAACGCACCAGCTTTGACGAAAAATTTTTTGGAGGAGAACGGATTTTTATGAGCGAATTTGCGACGATTGAACAGGCGATTGACGATATTAAACGCGGAAAGATGATTGTTGTCGTTGACGATGAAGATCGCGAGAATGAGGGCGATTTGATTATTGCGGCGGAAACTGTGACGCCCGCCGATATAAATTTTATGGCGACTTATGCTAAAGGTTTAATTTGCACGCCGATTGACGGTAAAAGATTGGACGAACTCGAAATTGGGCAAATGGTGGCGAACAACACCGACAATCATGAGACGGCGTTTACAGTTTCCATTGACGCATTCGACACGGAGACGGGAATTTCTGCTTACGAACGTTGCCACACGATAAAATTGCTTATCGATAAAAATTCTAAGCCGTCAACCTTCAGAAAACCTGGTCACGTATTCCCGTTGCGTTCCGTTGAAGGCGGAGTTTTGCGCCGCGCAGGTCACACTGAAACTACAACTGATTTGGCGCGGCTTGCGGGATTTTACCCTGCCGGATTGTGTTGCGAGATTATGGACGATGATGGTCACATGATGCGCACGGAAAATCTAAAAAAATTCGCCGCTAAGCATAATTTGAGCATAATAACCGTCCGCGCTCTGATTGAATATCGCAAGCGCACGGAAAAATTTGTAAAAAAAATCGCCGACGTGGATTTTCCCAGCAAATACGGTCACTTCAGATTAAAAGCTTATGAAAGCACGCTTGACGGCAAATGTCATCTGGCGATTGTCAAAGGCGACGTGGCGGGCAAGGAAAATGTTTTGGTTCGCGTTCATTCAGAGTGTTTGACGGGCGACGCGCTCGGTTCCATGCGTTGTGATTGCGGCGAACAACTTGCTACTGCTTTAAAAAAGATTGAGGCGGCGGGCGAAGGCGTTCTTTTGTATATGCGGCAGGAAGGACGCGGTATCGGGCTGGCAAATAAAATTCGGGCGTATGCACTGCAGGACGCGGGAAAGGATACAGTCGAGGCAAATGTTTTGTTGGGATTTAAGCCGGATTTGCGCGATTACGGAATTGGTGCACAGATTTTGTCGGACTTGGGACTCACGACGATAAAATTGCTAACAAATAATCCTGCTAAACGCGCAGGGCTGGAAGGTCACGGCTTGACAATAACCGAGCGCGTGCCTATAGTTATTGCGCCGACAAAGTTTGACAAAAAATATTTAACAGTAAAAAAAATAAAAATGGGTCATGTATTTGACAAGGAGGAAACAAAATGAAAATTTACGAGGGAATTATAAGCGGAAAAAATTTAAAATTCGCGATTGTAGTTGCCCGTTTTAATAGTTTTATCACCGGCAAGCTTTTGGA
>CAJONF010000133.1 GCA_905236665.1 uncultured Selenomonadaceae bacterium
TCGTCATAAAGATCGTTCTCCGTGTTCATACCGTCGCAACCGATTATAACGCGCCAATGCCCGCCGAATTCTACGTTCTCAACCAGAATTGGCTTGCCCTGTGAAAGATTTTTCATGACGAACTTTTGAAAGGCGTCTTCGTCAAGCGGTGGCGTCTCCAAACTGCTTTGCACATTCCAGCCGATATCTTTAAAAAATTTTACCATATTGCCTAGACTCGTGCCGATTTCCGGTTTAGTCTTCATTAATTTAATTAGCGTTGCTTCATCAAAATCACTGTTGCCAAAAAAATTTAGGACAGTGAGCGCGGCGGCATTTCCACAGCTATATTCGGTCGTCTGCTGATAAGTTGGGTAGTGCGGCAAAATAATTCTGTCACCGGTCGAAGTCATGTTGTAAAAATCTGGTTGCGTGTAATAAATCGAATCGGCGTGATTAATTTCGGCGGGCGCAGTAGCAGGGCTATTATCCTCTTGATTTTCCGCGCAGACAGCTCCGATAAAAAAAATCGTCAGCAAAACCGCGGTGATTAAAAATTTTTTCATGATGACACCTCCTTTTCATGGCAATAAAACATAAAGCGGGCGAATGCGTCAAGAATTGCTTGCGTAAAAAAAAACTTTAAGATACAATTTGAGCAAAAAGAAAAGGAGCTCGATTTTATGAATAAGCGGATTAAAACGGCGGCTGGCGCAGGACTTGCCGCGCTGGCTATAGCTGTGGCGGGCGGCGGCTATTATTATTTTCATGTGCACACCAACACGCCAAACCACGCTATAGAAAAAATCGAACAGTCACTTCACAAACACGACACGGAAAAATTTCATCGCTTTGTTGACGTGGATAGCTTAATGGATTCGGGTTACAATGGTTTTGTCGCCGGAATAACTTCCGATAACAGCACCTTGACACCCGACGCCAGAGAGGCTGTAAAAAATTTTGTGCAAATGCTTCGTGCACCCATGATTTTAACGATGAAGTCCGCGCTTGATTCTTATATTACCACAGGCGATCCGAATGCTAAAGAAAATGTCGGCGTGCTTGAACTCATGGAGCGAACAGGTTTAAATGATGTGGAACTGCGCGATGTAAAAAATATTGAGATTAATGACGCAGATAGAAACGAAGCTTTTGCAGATTTGATAGTTTTTCAGCCGGAATTGGGTCATGAATTCCCGATTCAGCTGGTCTTTGCTCGCGATAAAGATAAACAGTGGCAACTCGTCCGCATAAAAAATTTCCAAGACTATGTAGAACAGATAAACCAAGCGCGGCGTGCTCAGCTTGATGAATATTTAAAACAAGCAGGCGAAATAAACACTCGGCATGAAGCTACTATACGCCAGGCGGAACAAAAATACGGCTCAATTCTTTCGCTGGGAAATTTGGCAAATGACAAGACGCGTGCTGAATTAAAAACTCTGGTAGAAGATGTCCTCAAAAAAGATTGGGAAGACCGTAAGCGCGAACTTTTCTCTTTGCACGTGCCAAAGGAAGCTAATGATTTGCACAATCTTTATATGCAGATTTGCGATGTGGCGATTGCCGCCTCGCAAGATTATTCTAAATGGTTAGACGACAAAAATTCCAAAACCATTAAATCTGCAGAAGAAAAAATTCATCAAGTCCAAACGCTCATGAACGACGCCGCTACCATGGCAAAACGCATGACAAGCTGAAATGCAATGCGTATATTGATTGGGAGGTCGAATTAAATTTTGAATAACATATCGAAAACTTACGAGCCGCAAAAATTTGAGCGGGATATATACGCGGCATGGGAACGCGATAAAAATTTTCACACCACAGCAGACGCGCAGGGCGATCCGTATTGCATAGTTATTCCGCCGCCAAATGTTACCGGTCAACTGCACATGGGACACGCTCTTGACGAAACTTTGCAGGATATTTTAATTCGCTGGCACCGCATGAAGGGCGATAATACGCTGTGGATGCCCGGCACCGATCATGCGGGTATTGCTACGCAAGCTAAAGTAGAAGAGCAACTTCGCGGCGAGGGTACTAATCGCTATGAACTCGGCAGAAAAAAATTCTTGGAGCGCGTGTGGCAATGGAAAGAGAACTTCGGCAATAGAATAGGTTACCAACTGCGCACGCTCGGTTCCAGTTGCGATTGGGAGCGCGAACGTTTCACAATGGACGCGGGCTGTAGCGCGGCTGTTCGTAAGGTTTTCGTCACGCTGTATAACGAAGGCTTAATCTATCGTGGCACGCGCATAACTAATTGGTGTCCGAAATGCAACACCGCCTTAAGCGATATCGAAGTTGAACACGAACCGGAGCAAGGTCATCTTTGGCATTTGCGCTATCCTTTTAAAGACGGCACTGGTTATATCGAAGTGGCAACCACGCGCCCTGAAACTATGCTTGGTGATACTGGCGTAGCTGTGCACCCAGACGACGAACGCTATAAAAATCTTGTCGGCAAAACTTTAATCCTGCCGCTGGTCAATCGTGAAATACCGCTGTTCGCTGATTCTTACGTCGACAGGGAATTTGGCACGGGTGCGGTTAAAGTCACACCTGCTCACGATCCAAACGATTTTGAAATGGGATTGCGTCACAACCTTGAACAAGTCAAAGTTATAAACAATAACGGCACCATGGCTGACGGTTTAGGTAAATACAGCGGACTTGATCGCTACGAATGCCGCAAACAGATTGTCGAGGATTTGCAAGCGGCGGGCGTTTTAGTTAGCGTCGAGAATCATGAACACGCCGTCGGACATTGCCAACGCTGTCACACAACCGTTGAGCCGCTTATCAGCAAGCAATGGTTTGTTAAAATGGAAAGCCTAGCTAAACCTGCGATTGAGGCTGTTAAATCCGGCGAACTTCAATTTGTCCCTGAACGTTTCACGAAAATTTATATTAACTGGCTGGAAAATATCCGCGATTGGTGCATAAGTCGCCAGCTGTGGTGGGGACATCAAATCCCAGCGTGGTATTGTGACGACTGCGGCGAGATGACAGTTTCTGAAACAGATATTGACGAATGCCCGCATTGCCACGGAAAAAATTTGCGCCGCGATGAAGACGTTTTAGACACGTGGTTTAGTTCAGCACTATGGCCTTTCAGCACGCTCGGTTATCCGGACGATACGCCCGAACTCAAAAAATTTTACCCGACCAGCGTTCTTGTCACGGGCTACGATATTATTTTCTTCTGGGTTGCACGTATGGTGATGATGGGCTTGAAATTCCGCGGCGAAGTTCCCTTCAAAAAAGTTTTTATTCATGGACTTGTTCGCGATGAATTCGGACGCAAGATGAGTAAATCTCTCGGCAACGGCGTCGATCCTGTTGAAGTTATCGAAAAATACGGCGCGGATTCTCTGCGATTCATGCTTGTCACCGGTAATACCCCCGGCAACGATTTGCGTTTCTATTGGTCAAAGGTTGAATCGGCGCGGAATTTTGCAAACAAAATTTGGAACGCCTCAAGATTTTTGCTGATGAACATGGAAAATTTCGACACGACCTTTAAACCGACGCATGATGATTTAGAATTCGCTGATAAATGGATTATAAATCGGCTGGCTTATCGAATCACTGTTGTTAATGACAACCTGGAAAAATTTGAGCTGGGTGAGGCGGCGCGTCAACTTTATGAGTTTATCTGGTTTGAATTCTGCGATTACTATATTGAGCTGACAAAGGCGCGGCTGTATGGTGACGACACGCGAGCTAAGGCGACGGCTTTATTTATTTTAAACACGGTGCTTGAAACTTCCTTGCGATTGTTGCATCCGTTCATGCCGTTTTTAACTGAAATTATCCGTCAACAGCTACCTAGCGTCACCGGCTCAATCATGCTTGCAAAATTCCCGACCGTTGACGAACTTGGCACTTTGCTTGACGATGACCCGCGCATTGACACGAACGCGAAATTAATTCTAGACGTGGTTAAAATTATTCGCAATTTAAAATCAGAAGTCGGAATAGATTCACGCAAGAAGACGCAGATAATTTTGCGCGTGGCAGATTCAAAAGATAGGAAATTTTTGCAAGAAAATATAAATTACGTAGCGGCACTGGCATTCGCGGAGCCGATAGAATTTGCTGATGAAAAACCTGCTCACGCTTTGAGCGGCATTGTCGACGGTGCAGAAATTTTCTTGCCACTGACCGGCTTAATCGATATTGAAAAAGAAATCGCCCGCTTAACTAAAGAACTGGAAAAAATTCGTAAGGGCGCGGCGTCTACGGCTGGCAAGCTGAATAACGAACGCTTTTTGAGCAAAGCTCCCGCCGAAGTTGTTCAAGCTGAACGCGATAAATTAGCCGCAACCAATGAAAAAATTTCCGCATTGGAACAGAGGATTAAACAGCTTGAAAACTTATGACGACGCTTTAAAATATCTGGACTGGCTGTGCACTTTTGGTATAAAGGAAGGTCTGGAACGAATCACGGCTCTTGCTACCGCGCTCGATAATCCGCAGAATTTTTATAAAACTATTCACGTGACCGGCACCAATGGCAAAGGCTCTGTTTGCGCCATGCTCGCCGAAATGTTAAAGGCTCAAGGTCTGCGCGTGGGATTGTTCACTTCGCCGCATTTAGAAAGTTATTGCGAACGAATCAAAATTAACGGTGAAAACATTTCCGAAACTGATTTTGCCGAAATGATTTTCCGCGTTAAAAATTGCAATGTGTCCTGCACGCATTTTGAGGCTTTGACCGCCGCCGCCTTCCTGTATTTTAAAATTCGCGCTGTCGATGTTGCCGTTGTCGAAGTCGGTTTGGGCGGCACGTTTGATTCCACGAATATTATCACGCCGGAATTGTCGATCATAACGAACGTTGCCCTTGACCACGAAAATATTTTGGGCGATTTGGAAAATATTGCTCGCAACAAGGCGGGAATTATCAAGCCGAATGTTCCGACTGTCACCGGCGCGAATGGCACACCCCTTGATATCATAAAAAAAATTGCCCGCCAAAAAAATTCCGCGCTGTATGAAGTAGGGACTAGGAACTGGGAACTAGGAACTAGTATCTTGTCCCTTAAAGGCGAGTATCAAAAATTCAATGCGGCGATTGCCATTAAAGCGGCGCAAATTCTCGGACTTGATTCCGCGGCGATTAAAACCGGTTTGGCCCAAGTTAAGTGGGCGGGACGTTTTGAAATTATAAAAAATGCGGACGGTCTCTTTGTCATTGACGGAGCACACAATCCACACGGCGCGGCGGCTCTTCGTCAGGCTTTGGATAAAAATTTTCCACACGGACAAAGGACGTGGCTTTTCGGAGCACTGCGCGATAAAAATTTCCCCGACATGATAAAAATTCTTTTCCGCGCTGATGATTTTGTTATCGTCACGCCGCCCAATTCCGAACGCGCCGCCCCAACCTATTTAATCTGCAATGAACTGCGCAAAAAGAAAATTTCCTGCGCGGCTGTGGAAGATAATTTCGCGGCTGTCGAACGGCTGAAAAATTCTTCCGGCGACGTAAAAATTATTGCTGGCTCGCTGTATTTAATCGGTGCAATCAGAAAACTTTTTTAAAAAAAACCCCCGCGCAATTTCACGGGGATTTTTTTTTTCAAAAAACTTGACGGATTTAAAATTATCGGCGAAAATTTGCAAAAGGATTTTTTTCTAGGGAAAGGGACACGGTGATTTTTATGGCAATGACGGTAGGTTATAACGCTACGGCAAATCGCGCTAAAATTTTTGCTGATAGGAACGACAAGGCACGCACTAAAAATCTTAGCAAACTCGCTAGCGGCATGAAAATTAATTCCGCCAGCGATGACGCTGCAAATTTTTCGATAGGTTCGCGCATGAGGGTTAAACTTCGCGCCTTGGAACAAGACGTGCAAAACGTTCAGAATGGTAGCGCGATTTTAAACACAGCGGAAGGCGGCATCCAAGGACAAATTGATTTGCTCCGGACGATTCGCGAAAAAGTTATCGACGCCGCTAATGACCACAATACCGAAGATGATCGCCGCACAATTCAAAAGGAAATTGACCATCTCTATACGCAAATGGAAAATCTCGCTTACGACACCGATTATAATTCCAAAAAACCTTTGCTCGCCGATAAACTCATTAGGTTGAGTGACGGCGATTTAGAAGAAATTAACCAGACAAAATTAAATCTCATTAGTGACGCCGAATATGAAACGCTCGACAAAGTTTATGGTCCTTTTGCCGCGTTTGAAGAATATTCTTCCGAAATTATTTCTACAAACGCAATGACCGGCGGTAGCAATGGTGAACTTCCCGTTATGTCAATGGATTTTTCTAGTTATACAGATGTCAGCCAACTAAATGAAGTAGGGATTCGGGTTGGTGCTTCAAATTACGTTTTCACGAACGACACGAGTAAAAATTATCGCAACGCTTATAAAATTTCACTGGGTAGCACCGTCAATGAAACGCTTAACAATTTAAAAAGCCGTGTTGGCGGAACGATTGACGGTATGAAACTTCAAATTCAAAATTATATCTCCGGTGCAAGCGGCGTGGGCGGCTCCAGTACCACTACATATCCTATTTGGCATACGGGCGCAGGCGCGGGTATCAGCGGTACTACAAGCGGCGGTATCACGAATCTTTCCAGCGATACAGATTTGGATGAGGCGGCAAAGGCAACTTTAACGGTTAATCTGTCGAACGTGGCGAGCAATTCCGGTTTTCGTTTCAACAGTATAAATTTTCGCGTCATTGCCCCTGGTGCAGAAACTGAAGGTACGGTTGACAGAACGCTAACCCTAGGACAAAGCGTCAACGGTTCGACAAATCTTTTTGACTACAGCTTTGACGGTAGCAAGTTGACTTTCACAGCTAAACAAAACGGCGACAATTACAACGGCTACAGTATCA
>CAJONF010000134.1 GCA_905236665.1 uncultured Selenomonadaceae bacterium
AATTTAAGCCTGTGGAGCGTCGAAAAAACGCGAGTAGCCTCGGCAAAAGCGGACTCGTTGAAGCAGGAATGGGACATAAAGGTTTTTATAACTTTTTGTAAGTTCTCAGTAACGGTGAGAGTGTGCAAGAGCTCGATTTTGGTCACGGGAAAATAGTTCCCGTCAATCTCGAACACGAGATGAAATTTTCTTACATAGATTACGCGATGTCGGTTATCGTCTCCCGCGCCCTGCCCGATGTTCGCGACGGCTTAAAGCCCGTGCACCGCAGAATTTTATATGCCATGCAGGAAGCCGGTATGACGAGCGGCAAGCCTTACAAGAAATCTGCGCGTATTGTCGGTGAAGTTTTAGGTAAATATCATCCGCACGGCGACACGTCGGTTTATGATGCGATTGTTCGTATGGCGCAGGATTTTTCTATGCGCTATCAACTGGCAGATGGGCACGGTAACTTTGGTTCTGTTGACGGTGATCCTGCCGCTGCAATGCGCTATACTGAAGTTCGTATGTCAAAAATTTCTGAGCTGATGTTACAGGACATTGACAAGGAAACTGTAGACTTCGTTCCAAACTATGACGAATCACTTAAGGAACCGAGCGTTCTTCCTGCGAAATTTCCTCAACTTTTGGTAAACGGTACGTCGGGAATTGCGGTTGCCATGGCGACGAATATTCCCCCGCATAATATCGGAGAAGTTATCGACGCGACTTTATTTTTAATCGATGAGCCGGACGCTTCGATTGGTCAGCTGATGAAAATTGTTCGTGGTCCCGATTTCCCGACAGCAGGTTTGATTATCGGCAAGGAGGGAATTCGCGACGCTTACGCTACCGGTCGTGGCTCAATAAAAATGCGCGCCCGCACGTCGATTGAAAAATTGTCAAACGGTAAAAGCCGAATCGTCGTGACGGAATTGCCCTATCAAGTAAACAAAGCGCGATTGATTGAAAAAATTGCCGACCTAGTTCGTGACAAGACGATTGAAGGGATAGCTGATCTGCGCGATGAAAGCGATCGCGAAGGTATGAGAATTGCAATAGATCTGCGCCGCGATGCAACCCCGCAAATTATTTTGAATCAGCTGTTCAAACATACGCAACTGCAAGACACTTTCGGCGTAATCATGCTTGCACTTGTCAACGGCAGTCCGCAGGTTTTGACGCTAAAAGAAATTCTCAAGCTTTACATAAAACATCAAGAGGAAGTTATCACTCGGCGCACGAAATTTGATTTGGCAAAGGCAAGGGCTCGCGCTCACATTTTGGAAGGCTTGACGACGGCGGTTAAAAGCCTTGACCGTGTGATTAATATCGTCCGCAACAGTCCGTCCGTCAATGACGCCAAAGCAGAGTTAATGTCGTGGTTTGAATTTAGTGACGCGCAGGCTCAGGCGATTTTGGATTTGCGCTTGCAGAAACTCACGGGGCTTGAACGCGATAAACTCGACGAAGAATATAAAAATGTCTTAGCCGCGATTAAAAACTTTGAAGAAATTTTAGGTGACGAGCAGAAAATTTTGCAGATTATAAAAGACGAGCTAACGGCGGTTAAAGCGAAGTTTAACGATGAGCGGCGCACAGAAATTGTCGGCGAAGAGTTACCGGCATTTGAGGCGGAAGATTTAATCGATGATGATGATATTGTCGTTACGCTCACGCACGGCGGCTACGTCAAACGAATCGATCTGGCGGCTTATCGTAAACAAAAACGCGGCGGCGTCGGTGTGACTGGTATGGGCACAAAGGAAGAAGATTTCGTCGAACAGATTTTGATAACCACAACTCATCACACAATTTTATTTTTCACGAACAAGGGAAAAGTTTTTCACCTTAAAGCGTATCAAATCACCGAATCGGGACGCACCGCTAAAGGCGTTCATATTAGCAACCTGCTGATGATTGAGCCAGGCGAAAAAATTACTGCGCTGGTTAAAGTCCGCGACTTCGATCCGACACGCTATCTTTTCATGGCGACGCGTAAAGGCATTGTTAAGAAAACTCAGCTGTCAGAATTTAGCTCAATGATGAAACGCGGCTTGGTTGCTATTAAGCTGGATAATGACGACGAATTGATCGGCGTTAAGTTCACGGAAGGCGAACGCTACATAATCCTAGGCACCGCGCAGGGCATGACGATTTCTTTTGCTGAAGAGGAAGTCCGCTCAATGGGCAGAACCGCTCGCGGCGTCGTCGGTATTCGGCTGAAACGTGGCGATCGCGTTATCGGAATGGATAAACTTCGCAAGGGCGCGGAAGTCTTGACGGTCAGCGCGGAGGGTATTGGTAAACGCACGCCTACCGAAGAATATCGTCCGCAGGGGCGCGGTGGCAAAGGTTTAATCAACATGAAAGTTACCGAAAAGACCGGCGAAGTTGTCGGCATTAAAGTTGTCACGCCCGATCAAGAACTTTTGCTGATAACTACGGAAGGAATTGTCATTCGCACGAGCATTGACGATATCGGACTGCGTAGCCGTAACACTCAAGGCGTTATACTCATGAAAACAAAGGAAGATGACCGCGTTGCCGCGCTGGCGACCGTCACCCTAAAGAACGAATAAAAATTTTTCTAATAAAAAATCCTCCACGATTTTTCGCGGAGGATAATTTTGTTTATAAAAAAATTATTTTTTCTGGCGTTCACAAACTTGATTTCCGACGGTGCAACTGGTCTTGCACGCGGATTGACACGACGCTTGACATTCGCCGCAACCGCCTTTTTTAAGCGTGTCTTGTAAATGCGCTTTGTTGATTGTCTTGATGTGTTTCATAATTTATCAGCTCCCAAAAATTTTTATCTAGTTCTATCGACGACAAAATCAGCAATTTTTTCCAAAGCCAGCGCGATAGAAATTTTCAGCGTAGCAGGAAGATTCACCCGCGCCGATTCGATATGAGCCTCCGCCCGCGTCCTGCAATAGTCAACCGCGTCCGTAGCACGAATAATTTTTATCGCCGCGTCAATTTCTGTCTTAGTGATTTCGCCGCGTGTGACGATTTTTTTCAGCGTTTGAGCCGCGTCGCTAATTTCCAAAGCGCGAATCACCGGAAGAGTTATCACGCCGCTTTTCAAATCGCCGCCGTGCGGTTTGCCCGTGATTCTTTCATCGCCGAAAAAGTCTAGCAGGTCGTCGATAATTTGGAAGGCAAGCCCTAAGCCTGAACCATAAGCCGTGAGGTTTTCGATTTCGCGACTGTTCATTTCAGCGGCGATTGCTCCGAGCCGACAACAGCTTGATAAAAAAATCGCCGTCTTTAAATTTATATGCGTGTAGTATTCGCTCATCGTTGGTACGGCAAAAAGTGAACGGTCTTGCATAATTTCGCCAACGCAAAGATTTTTAACGAGATTGGAAAGAATCAGCTGGACTTGCGAGTCGTAGTTATTTTCCGCGACGAGTTGGAATGCCTTAGCGAAAAGATAATCACCGACGAGAACCGCGATTTGTGCGCCGTATTTGGAATTCGCCGTCTCGACGCCGCGCCGTTTTTTTGATGTGTCGATTATGTCATCGTGAACCAAGCTTGCCGTGTGAATCAGTTCAAGGGCGGTTGCTAGCGGCATAGTTTTTTCGGGCGGCAAATCTTTTTTTGCATTTGCACAAAGCAGAAATAACATTGGGCGCAATCTTTTTCCGCCGCGAATCAGCGGAGCGCACGCCTCAAAAACGAACGGGTCTTCCGCGATTGACTGCTTAATATTCTCTTCTAACACTTGCAAATTTTTTGCCGCCGTATCATTCAATGCCGCCACGAAATTCAAAAATCTCACCCGCTCTAAAAATTTTTTGCAATTCTATCACAGCGCGAATCAAAAGGCAATGCATAATGCAACACACGCGGCGCGAATTAAAAATTTTCGGCGATTGAAAACTTATCGGGCGTATGATAAACTCGTTAAAAAAATTTTGGAGTAGCAGGAAATGTCGGATGAACTGAAAAAATTTTTGCGCCACGAACTCAACGAACTCAAGCAAAATAAAATTCGGGCGACTGCGCTGGGCGTGTGTTTTATAATCGTGATAATTTTTTGGGCGAGCGAAAATTTTTCCGGCAACGAAGAAATAATTTTAAATGAACCGACCACAGCTGACGCGCCGCCCGTCACGAAAGATTTGCCCATAAAAATTTTGCCGGTTGAAAAAAGTTCAGACGGCGTAACACTCGTCCTGGGTGCAAATGCCGATGCGTTGATTATCAGCGACCCGTTCGCGGGCGAAGAAAAACCTAAACCTAAACCGCAACCAAAAACCGTCACTACACTCCCGCCAATCGCACTGCAACCGCCGCCGCAACCACAACCGCAACCACAGGAAGAAATTATTTTGACGGGCACGGCGATTAGCGGAGAGAATAAATTTGCAATGTTCCTGCGCGATAAAACGACGGAATTTTTGACAATCGGCGGTGAAATTGGCGGGCGGCGTATTGTCGATATAAATCCCGACTTCGTGACGTTCGCGGACGGCGGGCGCATTTCTGTTCAAAAGGAGTTGAGATGATTGAACGTGAAAAAATTTTTGCCGCTCCTTGCCTCGGCTATTTTTTTTATGCCAACGTCAACATTTGCCGCGCCAATGACTTTAAGCGTTCATGATGCCGATTTGCGCTCAACGATAATGTTGGTAGCGAAAACCGGCGGGTTGAATGTCTCGATTGATGATTCGGTTAGAGGAAATGTTTCAATCTCCTTAACAAATATTGAACCGCTAAAAATTTTAGAAATTATTTCGCGGACAAAAAGTCTTCAGCTCCTAAAAGAATCGGGCGTTTATATTATTACAGCGACAAGCGTAGAAGTTATGCAAAGCTACGTTTTCCCGATAAAGTTTGGCAACGCAGAAACTTTAAAAGAAGCGGTGATTATGTCCCTCGACCCCGACACTGAACGCTTGCCGAATGCAACTACACGCATAAAAAATTCTGACGGATCCTATACTTATCGTTATACCTACCGCGACGATGACGATTCAAGCCGCGACAACGATTTTAAAAATATCACTCGCAAGGAAAGAGTGTTCGTTAATCCCGAAGTCAACGCGCTTGTTATTTATGGTACGCCAGCTGAATATGAACGCGTAAAAAATCTTTTGGCGACGCTGGACGTGGAACTTAAGCAAGTTTCTGTTGAAGCTCGGATTTTGGCGATTGATAAAGAAGAATCAAAAAATCTCGGTGTGGAATGGATGTGGTCAACTCTTCCACAATATCCTGAACACGACCGCGACTCCTATACGCGCACGAACAGTGACGGCGTTGTCACGCATTACGAAGAAAATACTTATACGCGCAAAAGCAATGACACGACAGGTTACGGCATTATAAAATTCGGGCGCAGTCATGAAGGTTATCCCTTTGAATTTTATTATGGCGCAAAAATAAATGCGCTCGTCACCGACGGCAAAGCGAAAATTTTATCCCGCCCGAATGTCACGACGATTCAAGGGCGCGAAGCTGTGATTAACGTTGGCAGTTCCGTTCCTATCCCGAAAATTTCTTCAACCAACACCGCCACCACAACCGAATTTGAATATCGCGACGCGGGAATTATTTTGAAGTACACGCCGCGAATAAATGCTGATGGCACGATAACCGCGACGATTCACACGGAAGTTAGCACGCCGCAATATGTTGCCGACATGGGAGCCTACCGATTCAACACGCGCTCGGCTGATACAACAGTCACGGTTAAAGACGGCGAACCTATGATTATCGGCGGGCTTATCGGCGCGGAAGAAGCTAAATCCGTCAGCAAAATTCCGTTTCTCGGCGACTTGCCAATTCTCGGCGCACTGTTCCGCAATCACCGCAAGAGTAAAACCGAATCCGAACTTATAATTTTTTTAACGGCGCGTGTGCTGAATAAAGAATCAGGTGCCAGAAAAAGCTATGATGAGTGAAAAACCGGTCGTCATGGATGACGACCGCCGGCAACAGAAACATGGATGTTTCTTTGCCGGTCTGAAGCCCTTTTCTTTGCTCCTTTCTTTTGGGCTAGCAAAAGAAAGGAGATTTAAAATAAAAAAAGTGATTATCTGCACAAAAGAGCGAACCGATCAAAATTTTTTTAAGGGCGCGTGTGCTGAAGGGCAATTCAAATGAAATTTTATCCGATAAACCTTGACATAGAAAATAAATCTTGCGTTGTCATTGGCGGCGGGCAAGTGGCACTTAGAAAAATTCGCGGACTACTGGTGGCTGGAGCTATCGTCAAAGTCATTGCGCCGGAAATCTGCGCGGGTGTCGAAGAACTTTTTCAGCGCGGAGAAATTTTTTTAATCAGAGAAAATTTTTCACCCGAATTGCTCAGCGACGAAATAATTTTAATCGCGGCGACCGACAATCCCGCAATCAATCAAGCGGCGGCGCGAGTAGCTCAAGAAAAAAAAATTTTAGTCAACGTTGTGGAAGGTGCAGACGGAAATTTCACCGTTCCGTCAAAAATTTTGCGCGGCGAACTTTTATTAACAATATCAACCGGCGCGAATTCTCCTGCGTTCTCAAAATTTTTGCGGCAAATGTTGGAAGCAGAACTCGGCGAAAATTTCGCGACGGGACTGGAACTTATCGCACGTAAGCGGCAGGAAGTAAAAAAAATTTTGCCGAATCACACAGCACGAAAAATTTTTTGGCAACAAGTTTTAACGCAAGAGGTTTGGAAATTTTTAAAATCAGGACAACTTAACGAGCTGGAGGCAAAAATAAATTATGCACTTGAAAGTTTTGGGTTTGAATCACAGGACAGCCCCTATTGAGGTTCGCGAGCGGTTTTCAATCGGCAAGAACGCACTGCGCCGCGGGTTGGAGAATCTCGACGGCTACGACGGCTTGAATGAAGCTGTTGTTTTGACAACGTGCAACCGTAGCGAAATTTACGCCGTCACCGCGCCCGACTGCGACGCCAGCATTTATAATTTTTTAAACGATTTAATCGGCGCGAATGTCGATAAAAAATTTCTCTACACCTTCAACGACGACGACTGCGCCAATCATCTTTTTGAAGTTGCCGCCGGTCTCGACTCTCTGATTTTGGGCGAAGGGCAAATTTTATCGCAGGTCAAAGAGGCGTATTCAATCGCCAAAACTGCGGAGGCTACCGGCACAATTTTAAATACGCTGTTTCATCGGGCAATAGCAGCTGGTAAACGCGTTCGCACGGAAACTAAAATTGCTTATAATTCTGTGTCTGTATCAAGCGCGGCTGTTGAGTTGGCAGAAAAAAAATTAGGCGGGCTTGCTGGAAAAAGCGCGTTGATTTTCGGCGCGGGCAAGATGGCTCAACTCACTGCTCAACATCTCTTGTCACACGGCGTGAAAAATATTTTCGTGGCGAATCATCACCTGGAACGCGCAATCGAAATGGCAGAAAAAATCGGTGGGCAAGCTGTGGCGTGGGAAGATGCTTTCACCGGCGCGGCGCACGTCGATATAATTATAACTTCTACTGGCGCACCGCATTACGTCGTTAAACCGTGGCAAACGCAACAGCTGATGACGCGCAGAGGCGGACGCGGAATATTTTTTATTGATATTGCTGTCCCCCGCGACGTTGACCCCGAAGTCGGCAAAATTAACGGCGTCACGCTTTACAATATCGATGACTTGGAATCGGTTGTTGAAAAAAATTTGCAGGCGCGACAACGTGAGGCAGTCCTTGCAAAAAAAATAATTGCTGAAGATGTTGCCGCCGTCATGGAGCGATTTAAATATTTAAAATTTCAGCCGCTCATGGCGAATTTATCCGAGCGGGCGGAGCAAATGCGTTTACGGGAAATTCACCGCGTGGCGAACAAATTAGCCAACCTGACAGAAGATGAGAAAAAAATTTTAGACAGAATGACGCGCCGAATCGTCCGAAAACTTTTGCGTATGCCGATGATGAAATTAAATGCTTCGGTTGGCTCTGACACAGAAAATTTTTACGCGCAAGCAATGCAAGCTTTGTTCACAGAAGCATAAACCACTTGCCTTGAAGTCCACTTGATGTTTTATACTTCCTAAAAAATTTTGGAGGGATTTTTATGAAACGTTCGTTGAAAAAAATTTTAACTGCCGCGCTGTGCTTTGGAGTTATTGGCGTGCCGATCGCCGCAGTTGAAGCCGCTGTTCCAGCTGACGCCTCGCAAGCCGCCTCAAGCAAAATTCAGGTAGAAAAACTTAAACTCGTCAAAGACTGGGATAAAGTTTTTCAAAAGAGCGACAAGGTTAATCATCGCAAAGTTACGTTCGTCAATCGCTACGGTATAACGCTTGCCGCCGACCTTTATGAGCCGAAAACTTATTCCGGAAAATTGGCGGCGATTGCAGTAAGCGGACCCTTCGGCGCGGTTAAGGAGCAGTCAAGCGGTCTTTACGCTCAACAGATGGCTGAGCGCGGATTTTTAGCTATTGCCTTTGATCCGTCGTTTACCGGTGAAAGCGGCGGTTATCCAAGATTTGTTGCCTCGCCCGATATCAACACGGAGGATTTTTGCGCGGCGATTGACTTTCTTTCCACGCAACCGAACGTTGATGCGAACCGGATTGGCATAATCGGTATCTGCGGTTGGGGCGGTATAGCTCTTAATGCGGCGGCGATTGATACACGAATTAAAGCCACAGTCGTAATGACGATGTATGACATGAGCCGCGTGACTGCCAACGGTTATTTCGATTATGATAAAGACGCCGCGACCATTGCCGCTGAACGTCAAGCTGCTCGCGAAAATTTAAACCGTCAACGCACGGAAGATTATCGCAACGGAATTTATGCACGTGCAGGCGGCGTAGTTGAAGATCCGTCGAATTTTCCGCAATTTGTCAAAGATTATTATGCTTACTACAAAACTGAGCGCGGCTATCATAAACGTTCGCCGAACTCTAACGCCGGCTGGAATATGACAAGCGCATTATCCTTTATGAATATGCCGCTCCTTTGCTACACGAACGAAATTAAAAATCCCGTGCTGATGATTCACGGTGAAAAAGCTCACAGCAGATATTTTTCTGAAGACGCATTCAAGAATATGACGGGTATGCGCTCAAATGGCAATGATACCGTTATTGGTAACAAAGAACTGCTGATTATCCCCGGCGCGAGCCACATTGACCTTTATGATAATTTTAAAGCAATTCCGTTTGATAAGATTGAAAAATTTTTTGAGGACAATTTAAAATAAAATATTTCCGCTTATTGCACTTAGCTTGATTATTCAAGTTATCAAAAAAAGTACTTGCCTATTTGATATTTAAAAAGTATAATGTCAAAATATCAAGAGGTGATAAAAATGATAAATAATAAAGCGGACACTATTGAAGAATATATTCGCAAGCGGCTTGAGCAAAACGAAGATCGGCAAATTGAGTTAAAACGGACGGCGTTGGCGGACGAGATAAGCTGTGCTCCGTCACAGATAAGCTATGTTCTGAGCACGCGATTTACCACGGAGCGCGGTTTTATCGTTGAATCGCGGCGCGGGTTGGGCGGTTACATTCGTATTGCGCTGATGCCCGAAGAACTTGATCAAAAGCAAATACTCTATCGCGATATTATGAACGAAATCGACGATAAAACACCCTTTGACGACGTAAAAGACTTGATAAAATTTCTTTTGGATAACAAGCTGGTTACGCGCCGTGAAGCTGAACTCGTCGCGCAGATGTCCGCCAATCTCTATAAATCGGCGGCGGCGGGCAAAATTTCATCAAAGGAACGCGCAAGATTAATTCGTTCGATTTTTGTCACGCTGGCGAAGATAACCTAAGTGCAATTCATATTAAAAAAAGTAGCGACTTGCTCCAAATGGAGTGAGCCGCTAATTTTTTTCTGCAAAAAAGATTACCCGAAGTTACAATTTTAAGCGGGCGTCGGGAAAATTCAGCGTGGCAAAATAATCCTGCAAAGTTTCAGCGCGACGAATCATTTCAACCTTGCCGCTTTCCCGAATCAAAAGTTCTGCACTGCGCAATTTTCCGTTGTAATTAAAGCCCATGGCGTGTCCATGTGCGCCGGTGTCGTGAATAATCAAAATATCGCCGATATCAATTCGCGGCAGGTGACGGTCAATGGCGAACTTATCGTTATTTTCGCAAAGAGAGCCGGTCACGTCGTAAATCTCGTCACATGGTGCGTCTTCCTTGCCCAAAATCGTGATGTGATGATAGGCGTCGTAAAGTGCGGGGCGCATCAAATCCGACATACAAGAATCCAAGCCAACATAATTTTTATACGTATTTTTTTTATGCAAAACAGTAGAGACAAGCCAGCCTGCAGGTCCCGTCATTGCGCGACCGCTTTCCATGGCAAGCCGAATATCGCCTAAACCGCTGGGCACCAAAATTTCATGGAACAATTTTTTTATACCGTCGCCAATCATTTTTAAATCCACGGGCAATTCATCGGGACGATAGGGAATACCTAAACCGCCGCCCAAATTCACGAACTCGAATTTAATTCCCAGCTGATTTTTAATTTTCGCGGCAAGCTCGAACATAATCCGCGCCGTGTAAATGAATGTTGAAGCTTTACGCTCGTTTGAAGCAATCATTGTGTGTAAGCCGAAACGTTTAATGCCTTTGTCCAAACAAATTTTATAAGCCGCAAAAATCTGCTCGCGGGTAAGTCCGTATTTAGCCTCGGCGGGGCGTCCGATAATGTCGTTGCCGTCGTTCATTATGTCGGCGGGATTATAGCGGAAGGAAATTATTTCGGGCAAGCGGGCATTTCGTTCCAAATAATCAATATGCGTTATGTCGTCAAGATTTATAATCGCGCCGAGTTCCAGAGCCTTGCGGAATTCTTCGGCGGGCGTATCGTTTGAAGTTAGCATAATTTTTTCGCCGGTGACGCCGGCGGCTTGGCTGATAAAAAGTTCAGCGATTGAGCTACAATCCGTGCCTGCGCCGTCCTGAGCCAAAATTTCGACTATGTAGGGATTGGGCGTGGCTTTAACTGCAAAGTGTTCGCGGAAATCCGGTGCCCATGAAAAAGCCTCGCGTAGATGTCGAAAATTTTCACGAATATTTTTTTCGTCGTAAATGTGAAATGGCGTTGGAAATTTTTTTATAACTTCGCGCAGGGCGGATTCTGTCAGCGGGAAAGTTTTTGGCGTGTGGAAAATTTCTGCGTGATTTTCATTTATCATTAAAAGTTGCCTCCTTTGCTGGGAACTAAATTTAAGTTTATTATAACAAAATTTTCAACGTTGGGAAAGACGCAGAAACTTTTTGTATAAATTCAAAAGCCCCCGCCAAATTGACGGGAGCTTTTCCGAACCGCGCTAAACGGTTAAAGACTTGAAAAATTATCCGAGTGTAGCAAGATAATCCTTGATCTTGTCGCCGTCTTCCAGCTCCATAACTTTGTCAAGAATTTCTTTCGCCTTCGTGAAGGTGATATTACGAATACGTTCTTTGACACGCGGAATGGAGGGAGCACTCATTGACAATTCTTTAATGCCCATAGCCATCAAAATAATCGCCGCGTTCGGGTCGGACGCCATCTCGCCGCACATACCTGCCCATTTGCCTTCCTTGTTAGCAGATTCGATCGTGCGCTTGATGAGGCGGAGGACTGCCGGATTAAAGTGATTGTAAAGGTAAGAAATTTGCGCATTGCCGCGGTCAACTGCCAGAGTGTATTGGACGAGGTCATTTGTGCCGATTGAGAAGAAGTCAACGTATTTAGCAAGAGCCGGAGCCATAACCGCCGCCGCAGGGGTTTCAACCATGATACCGACCTGCACGCTGTCGGAATACTCTTTGCCTTCGTGAACGAGTTCCATTTTGGCTTCTTCGACGAACTGTTTAGCCGCGAGGAATTCTTGAACGTTGATAACCATCGGGAACATGATAGCCGCTTTACCGTAAACACCGGCGCGCAGAATAGCCTTCAACTGCGGCAGGAACAAATCACGACGCTGGAGGCTGATACGAATTGCACGATAGCCGAGGAAAGGATTTTCTTCTTTGCCGACTTGGATATAGGGCAGGGGTTTATCGCCGCCGATATCCATTGTGCGGATAACGCACAGACCTTCGCCGTGGGTGACGGACGCGCAGTGCTCAACAGCCGCTTTATATTCTTTGAATTGGTCTTCTTCTTTAGGAACATCGGTTTTGCCCATGAAGACA
>CAJONF010000135.1 GCA_905236665.1 uncultured Selenomonadaceae bacterium
ATGAACGCGCCGATATTCGGCATGACCATTGCACTCAGGAATCGACCGAATTTTTGCATGGCCTCTTGCATGAGTAACACCTCCAAATTAATGCGCAATGCGTAATGATTTTTACGAATTGCCTACCTTAAAAACTATGCTAATTTTAAATGCTGAATATTCTTTAGGCAAGCAAAACACCTTGCACAGCGTCCCTGTTCACTGCGGACAAAATTTTACATCAGACCAAAACTTATGGACAAAAAAAATCCCCGATAAATTATCGAGGACAGATCATCAAGAATTATTTGCGCTCTTCGCGGCGCATGAGCAGGAAACAATAATCCGACAGCCGGTTGAGGAAAATTTTATCTGACGTGTGCACCGGCTCTGATTTTGCTAATTCGCAGGAAAGTCTTTCAGCGCGGCGCGTGATTGTTCTTGCCAAATCGAGAAATGCTCCGCCCTTTGAATTACCCGGGATTAAAAATTCTTTCAGCGGCGGCAATTCATTTTCCAACGTGTCCATTTCCGCTTCGAGATTTTTTACGTCGTCGGCGGTTATTATCGGCTCGCGATTCAAGCTTGCGAAGTCCGCCATAAGTCGCGGCAAAAGTTTCTGCAATGTAAAAATTTTTTCTCTAACGTCTTCTACTTCGACAAATGCCCGCGCAATTCCCAATGCAGAATCAATTTCGTCAATCGCGCCATATGTTTGAACTCGTAAAGAATTTTTATCGACGCGCTCGCCGGTGTATAGGCTGGTTAAACCCTTGTCGCCCGTCTTGGTATAAATTTTCATCGAATCACCCTATGATTGTTTGACCGAAATAAACTACTGCGCCCATGAATATTACGAACGGAATATAAATCTTGACTGCGAACGCCAACAGCTGAGAGTCCGCGCCCTTGACGCCGATAGCCGCCGAGCCGATAGCTATTGACAGCGGAGAAATCATTTTGCCCGCGCAAGCTCCCGTTGCATTGGCGGCGGCAACCCACGCTTGAACAGATTCATTGGCTCCTATCGCTTGAGACGCTATGACTTGCAATTTGCCGAATAAAACACAGCTTGAAGTTGCCGAACCTGTAATATAAGTTCCGACCGAGCCTAAGAACGCCGCGATTAACGGATAAGCCGTGCCCGTCGCCGCAACTGCTGTATCTGCGATTTGTCCCGTCATGCCGCTATAACCCATAACTTTTGCCGTGGCGATAACCGCGATAATCGTAACCATTGTAAATTTCAAGCCGTTGATTGTTTTTTTCAGCACGCCGACCATTTCGCCGAACTTCGCGCCCTGTTTACTGCCTGCGATAAATGCCGCTAACATTATCAGCACACCCGGCGTATTTATCCAAACAAAAGTATAAGGTGAGCCGCCCTCGCCGTTGTAAATCGGTACTGCCGTTTTGAATTGCATTAAGAATGAATTTATCGGCGGGACAAGTTTACTGGTGAACAGCAGGAAAATAAAAATTAAAATGAATGGCAAGCAAGCGTTAATCGCCTTTGCTGTAGAAATTTTTTCCTGTGCATGATCCGGCATTGCGAATTGCGGATCGTTGACGGGAAATTTTTTTGCAATGAAAACAATCGTGCCCATCGTGGCAATCGCGCCCGCTACAACCGCCAATTCCGGTCCCACGAACATTGACAGGGCAAGCTCCGGAATAAAGAATGCCAATCCCGCGCCTAAACAAAAGATCGTCATGCCGCGCAGAGCACCGAGTCCGCCGCCAGTAACGATAACCATTAGCCACGGACACAGCAAAGTTAAAACGCCCAGTTGCAGTGAAGTAAACGTTGCCAGCTGAACGGAATCAAAGCCTGTGACACTTCCCAACGTCACGAGCGGAATACCAATAGAGCCGTAAGCTGTGGGAACAGAATTTGCGATAAGACAAACAGAGACGGATAAAATCGGATTAATGCCAATTCCTGCCAACATACCCGCCGGAACCGCTATTGCCGTGCCAAAGCCAGCCATGCCCTCTAAAAATCCTCCGAAACCCCAGCCGATTAAAAGAATTAAAACGCGTTTGTCGTGGCTGACGCTCGTTAGCATATCTTTAATCGTGTCCATTGCTTTGGTATGCAGTGTTAAATTATAAGTGAAAATTGCCGCGACGATAACTAATAAAATCGGCCAGCACGCTAGCGCGACGCCTTCAAGCACGGACTCAATCGCCCGCACGCTTTCCATATTCCAAACGCCCATGCCAGCTGCTAGCGAAATTATCAGCGCAATCAGACACGCTTTCCACGCCGGCATTTTTATAATGCTCAGCGCAATCACCAGCCACAATATCGGCGACAGCGCAAGTAAAAACATCAATTACCCCAACCCCCTCACATAACAGAAAGAAAATAATTCCACAGACGTTTTTTCTATGACGAGCAAAAAAATTCCTGCCTATTGAAAATTTTCTGTCAACAGTAAAAAAATTTTTATGCCTCTTTAAAATTCATAAAGTAAAATCTGCCACGAGGTGATTGTTATGAAAAAGTTTTTATTGAGCGTCGTGACAGTTTTATTTTTGTTTGCGGGCAATGTTTCAGCGGCGTGTTGCAACTACTGCGATTGCGGCTGTGACGGCTACTGCGAAGAATTAACTAAACAGACTGCGCCAACAGATAATTTTGATTATCAAAATTTCGCGGAAGAGGTTTTAAATTTGGTCAATGCCCAGCGTGCTAAAGTCGGTGCGCCGCCCATGCGTTTAGCTGAAGATTTGCAACAGGCGGCGGCGATTCGTGCTCGCGAAATTATTCAAGTTTTCAGCCACACGCGCCCCGACGGCTCGGATTGTTTTACTGTTATGCACAAACGCGGCAGGACTTGGGGCGAAAATATCGCGGCTGGGAACGCTACAGCAAGCGAAACTGTCGAACAATGGATGAATTCTCAAGGGCACCGTAAAAATATTTTAAATCCCAATTTCCGTGAATTGGGCGTCGGCTATGCTTACGAAGATTATTCTACTTATCATCATTATTGGGTTCAGCTTTTCCGCGGCTGAAATAGTTCCTAGTTCCTAATTCCTAAATCCTAAATCCCAACTTGTCCCTTGTCATTTTCTTTGCTATAATCGGCGGGAAAAAATTTTCGGGAGTGATTGATATATGATGAGAATTCTGCTCGCCGAAGACGATAGCCGCCTCGGCAAATTAATCGAGTATATGCTCACGCAAAACAAGTTCAACGTCGAGTGGATAACCAACGGCGCGGACATTTTTGAATACGCTATGTACTCGGAATACGACATTTTGATTTTGGATTGGATGATGCCAAACGTCTCTGGTCTGGACGCGTGTCGACAACTGCGCGAAGCCGGTTATGAACGGGCGATTATCATGCTCACGGCAAAAGATACCGTGGAAGATCGTGTTATGGGTTTGGACGCCGGCGCAGATGATTATCTCGTTAAACCGTTTGAATTCGACGAACTTTTAGCTAGACTTCGCGCCCTGGGCAGACGTTCTACGCAAAAAATTCAGCAGGAAGTCATTGAGCTTGGCGATTTCACACTGAACCGCACGACGAAAGTTTTAATGTGTAAAGATCAAGTTATTCAGCTCTCGCCGCGTGAATTCCAAATTTTCGACCTGCTCGCTCAAAATCTCGGCGTCGTTGTTCCCCGCGATATTATCCTTGACAGAATCTGGGGACTGGAACGCGACATTACCTCTAACAACATCGATTCTTACATGAAAATTTTGCGCAAAAAATTGATGGACGTGGACGACGGCACCATTGCTATTAAAACTGTTCGCGGCATTGGTTATCGGCTTGAGGCTTAAGGTTAGCTAAACTATGGAAATATTTGGGCGCAGTCGTCGGCGGCTGGCATTTGCCTACGCGCTGATTATGGGAATTTTTCTGGCGGTAATAATTTTCGTCATGCATATGGCTATGAATTGGTCAATGTTTTCCGAACAGGCGCAGGAACTTTCTGACGCGGCAAATGGCGTGGCTGAAGCGCAAATTTTTTATCTGCAAAATCCCTCGGACGCTATAGATGAAAATCGCTACTATAAAAGCGTCAACGACAGATTATTTTTTTACATTTTCAGCGAAGACAAACAGCTCGTTCGTTTTGAGCGAGCGTCTTTTCGCATTGAACAATTTGTTCTTGACGTTATCGAATCCGGAAATATTGAAGAAGGCGAAGTCGAAGTCTTCCGCCATTCCAACGAGACAGGGCAACTTAATACCGTGATGATGACTTCAAAAAAAATTGTCACGGATAATGCCATGCAAACTCTTTATGTCGGCAAAGACGTTACTGCGCTCTATTCCGGTTTACAAAAGGCAACTTACGCGCAAATTTTCCTGGGGTTTATCGCGCTGTTAATCGCCTCGGCTATCGGCTACTTTATGGCGGGGCGTGCACTTGTTCCGCTAAAAGAAGCTTACGATAAGCAAAAACAATTCGCGGCGGACGCTTCGCACGAACTTAGAACGCCGCTTGCAGTCGTCATGGCGTCGGCAGATTTGCTTTTAGCCGATCCGTCAATCCAAAATCCCTTTCTTCGGCAGGTTATCGAAGATTTAAAGAGCGAAGTAAAAAAAATGACGAACCTCGTCAGCGATTTGCTTATGGTTGCACGCTCCGATAACAACGCGCTAAAAGTTAAAATTCAACGGCTAGATTTGACTGAAATTTTAAAGCAGGTTATCCGCACGATGACGCCCATTGCGGAGAAAAAAAATATCCGGCTCACGGGCGAAAATTTCCGTAAAGCCATGATAAATGCCGATGAACAACGAATCAAACAGCTGTCGATTATTCTTGTCGATAACGCAATTAAATACACGCCCGAAGGCGGCGCGGTGCTCATTCGCTTAGAACAGGTGGACAATACCCGCGTAACTTTTTCGGTAATTGACAACGGCATTGGCATTGCGCCCGAAGATTTGGATAAAGTTTTTGAGCGATTTTATCGCGTGGATAAAGCTCGTTCGCGTGAAATGGGCGGCAATGGCTTGGGACTTTCTATTGCTGTGGAAATTGTAAAAATGCACGACGGGAAAATTTCTGTTGCCTCCCAATTCGGCGAAGGAACAAAATTTACCGTGGAACTTAAGGCTAATTTAAAGAAGTAATGTTAAAATTTTTTTTAGAAAGGACGTGATATAAACAATCTAAAAATCTTGCCGATGTTTTCAAATATTTTATCTAAAGGAGTGTTTGAAATGCAGTTCACAAAAAAATTCGTGACGTGTTTGACTGCGGCAATGTTTATGCTGACAATGCTGGCAACCACGGCTTTTGCGGAGGATTGGGAAGTTGACTTCGATAGCGGAGTTGTTCGCGTTGTCGGCGAAGGTTTCGGCATGAGCAAGTACAAAAAGAGTCCCGGCAAATATCGTTTAACTGCGTCGAAGGCGGCGCGCATGGACGCTCAAGCTAAATTGGTTGAGTTTATGGGCGTGCAGGTAAAAACCAACGCTTCAATGACTGATTATGAGCTCAATGAATACGTTGTCACCACTTCAGCGCAGGGCATCGTTCGCAATGCAAAAGAAGTTGGCGAGCCGCAATATTTCGATGACGGCACCTGCAAAGTTATCATGGAAATGAGTCTTTACGGCGGCAAAGGTTCCGTCGCTGAAGTTGCTTACCTGCCCTTCAAAGATGAGCCGAAAGTTTCCTTTATGCAACCGACTGATAAATCCGTTGCAAGCAAACCCGATGTCGTTGGACAAAAATACACCGGCTTGGTTATTGACTGCCGCGGAATTGGAGTCCTTAACCCCGTCATGAGCCCAGTAATTAAAAATGCGAACGGTCAAGCGATTTATGGTCATATGAATCTTGACTACGACAAAATTATTATGAACGGCATGGCTAGCTATGCTGGTGACGCTTACGACCAAATTGCACGTGCTCGCGCCGGCAACAATCCGCTTGTCATCAAAGCTCAAAGCCTCACAGATCTTAGCGCAAATCCGGTTGTCTCCGTTGCAGACGCTGACAGAATCCTTGCGGCGAATCAACAAGATAGATTCTTGAATGACTGCGCAGTTGTTTTTGTTCGCTAAAAAAATTTGATATGTTTAGATGAAATTTTTAATTTTTATGATCTTCGCCCCATTGACATAATCCATCAAGTAACGGAATTAAAGATTTGCCCCGTTCAGTCAAAGAGTACTCAACTTTCAGCGGAAGTTGCTCGTACTCTTTTCTTTTTATCAAATTATCCGCTTCCAACTCCTTTAACGTTCGATTCAACATGAAAAACGATATTTCGCCGATATATCGCTTCATTTCCCCGAAACGCACCACGCCGAATTCCATTAGCGCGTACAAAACGTGCATTTTATACTTCCCTTTTATCAATCTCAGCGTGTAAGCTAAGCCTGTGTCCTTAAAACTCTCGTTAGATATGCATTTTCCCATTAAAATTTCCCCTAATAAATTTCTGCGTAATTGCAACGAAATTTTTTTGTGTTATTATATCATAGAGCATAAATTTTGGGAGAGTGAGCATTTTGAGCAGAAAAATTATCGTTTTAAACGGCAGTCCGCGTCCAAAAGGCAATACTTCCGCACTTGTCAACGAATTTGCTCGCGGCGCACGCGAATTAGGCTGTGAAGTTATGATTTTTAACCTAGACAAGATGAATATTCACGGTTGCAAAGGTTGTTTCGGCGGCGGGCGCAATTTTGATAGCCCTTGCGTCCAAAAAGACGATATGGACAAGATTTATCCTGCTTATCGCGCCGCTGATGTCGTAGTTTTAGCGACTCCGCTCTATTATTGGAACTTCAGCGGGCAACTTCGCACCGCTTTTGACAGATTGTTCGCCGTTGCCGAATGCGATCCAAATTATCGCAATCCAAATAAAGAATCCGTGCTTTTAATGGCGGCGGAAGGCTACGGCTTCGATGACGCGCTCCAATATTATCAAAATTTGATGAAACATCTCGGTTGGACGGAGCGCGG
>CAJONF010000136.1 GCA_905236665.1 uncultured Selenomonadaceae bacterium
AAGCAAAGATTTGCAACTTGGTCGCGGCGAACCGATTAAAGATACTGCGCGGGTTTTGGCGCGTTATTTGGATGGCATAATGATTCGTACTTATAAGCAAGAAGAAGTTGAGGAGCTTGCCAAATACGCGGACATTCCAGTTATAAACGGCTTGACAGATTTGCTCCACCCCTGCCAAGTTTTAACGGACTTGCTGACGATTCGCGAGCATAAAGGTAAAAATTTCCGCGCACTGAAAATGGCTTACGTTGGCGACGGTAATAACATGACAAATTCTTATCTTTACGGCGCGGCTAAGGTTGGTATGACGCTGGCAGTTGCCACACCCGCAAATTACAAGCCCAATCAAAAAGTTTTCGAGAATGCGCTTGCTGACGCTGAAGAAACCGGCGCAAAACTTTCTTGGACGGAAAATCCCGCTGAAGCCGTCAAAGACGCCGATATTATCGCAACCGATACTTGGGCTAGCATGGGGCAAGAATCCGAACACGACGCCCGTAAAAAAATTTTTGCACCATATCAAGTCAACAAAAAACTTTTGAGCGGCGCGAGCAAAAATGCAATCGTTTTGCACTGCCTGCCGGCTTATCGCGGCGAAGAAATTACCGACGACGTTTTAGAGGACAATGCGCACGTAATCTTTGACGAGGCGGAAAATCGTCTGCACACTCAAAAGGCGATTATGGCTTTGACTATGGCTTAAACTGAAATTGAAAAAAAAATCCCCGTGAAATTTTGCGGGGAAATTTTTTTTTAAAATGAAGTGCCTATTGCGAAATGGAATCTGCCGCCCTGCGAGCCGCGTCCATAATCCAAACGCAAAGGTCCCATTGGTGTATTAAGTGCTACGCCGACACCTGCGCTGGCTTTAAGATTTTTTGGTTTAAAGCCGTCGTCCCACGCGCCGCCAAAATCTGTGAACAATGCGCCCTGAATTTTTTTATAAAGCGGGAAACGATATTCGACAGAACCAAGAACCATTCTGTTGCCGCGGAACTGGTCGTCGCGGTAGCCGCGCAGGGAGCCTTGCCCGCCAAGTCGGAACTGGTTAAATTCGGTCAATTCACCGTGTCCATAGCCGACCATGCCGCGCATTGCCCAAACTTGATTGTGATCGCCGGCGGGATTATAAATTTGGTGTTCGATTGAAGCTTTTTGAAAGTCGAAATCACCGCCGAGAGCACCGACTTCCAAAGAAAGATCAACTTTATTTCCGGTCGTTGGAGAGTAAATATTGTCGCGGGTATCTGTAACGTGCTCTAAGGTAATAGAACGCGTCGTACCGAAATTTTTCTTGCGCCAATCTGCATATTCCCAGCCGCTACGGTTGCCAACATTACCGCTAGAAACGTGGCGGACATATTTATCTTTGCGGTTGCGGAAGGTTATAAAGTTGGTGGAATATTCGCTGACGGGGCGGCTTAAAGTGAGTTCCCCGCCGGAATATCTGCGCATATATTCTTCTTTAAAATGCCCGCCGGTATCGTAATCGTTGTAAGCATAGGTGCGATTATAAAGCTGAATTCTGTAAGCAGTTTCGCGGTGGTCTATCCATGGGTGGCGGAAGGTAAAGCTATAACCGTGAGCGTCTGTTTCATCGCCGCTCTTCTCGTAAGTCACGCTGATAGCATCGCCGCGCCCGCGAAAGTTCGTGTCGCTGATAGTTACCATACCGATTATACCGTCAGAAGTGGAATAGCCCGCGCCAATACCGAAAGTACCCGTGCGTTTTTCCTTAACATTGACTTCCATAATAACCGCGTTTGGTTCAACGCCCGGATTCATTTTTATATTTACGTCTTCAAAAAAGCCGAGATTGTAAACCCTCTGCATTGAGCGGCGAGCAAGTTTGGCATTAAAAGGCGTACCGACTTCCTGGCGCATTTCGCGGAGAATAACTTTATCTTTAGTTTTCTTGTTGCCTTTGACAGCGTAGCCTTCCAAAATGCCTTCGTTGATTCGCAAGGTTAAAACGCCGTCTTTATCAATGTTCATATCGGTAACTTTCATGAGAATAAA
>CAJONF010000137.1 GCA_905236665.1 uncultured Selenomonadaceae bacterium
CCTTCAGGCGGTTCAGTCGGCACATAATTTGTCGCCTGCGCGAAATTTGCCGTTAAAAAAAATATTCCTGCCGTAATTATCGCGGCAAATTTTTTTATCATGAACAATTTCTCCTTAAAAAATTTTTGAGTAATAACTAAAAAGACGCCCTGCGCGGACGCCCTAACTTTGCGATCTTGGTACTGCTTTTATGTGGCGGTCGAGCGTAGACAATCCGCGATAGACCGTGCCAATATCGATAGCCTCGCCGCGGCTGGCAACGTAGCGTTCAAGTTTTCGTTTTACTCTTTGCAAGGCGTTGTCGATTGATTTAACGTGACGATCTAAACTGGCGGCAATTTCTTGATAAGATTTCCCGTCAAGATACGCCATGAGCACTTGCCATTCAAGCTCGCTTAGAATCTCCGACATTTTCTTTTCAATCGCTAAAAATTCTTCGCGGCTGATGATAAGTTCTTCGGGGTCAGCAACTTTAACGCCACTAATCACGTCAAGCAAAGTTCTATCGGAATCTTCGTCATAAATTGGTTTATTCAGCGAAATGTAGGAGTTAAGTGGAATATGTTTTTGACGCGTGGCGGTTTTTATTGCCGTGATAATTTGGCGCGTGACACAAAGTTCAGCAAAGGCGTGGAAACTTGACAACTTGTCGCTTTTGAAATCGCGCACCGCCTTATAAAAACCAATCATACCTTCTTGAATGATATCTTCGCGGTCTGCACCGATTAAAAAATAGGAACGCGCCTTCGCCCGAACAAAACTTCTGTAGCGGTGGATAAGATAATCCAGCGCGGCGTTATTATCCTTTTCTTTTATCTCGACGATCAGTTCTTCGTCCGAGAGCGTTTCATATTTTGTGTATTCGTCGGCGATTTCGTTTTCAAAAGAATTTTCAACGTTCGATTTCATTTCGCGCCCTCCATTTAATTGCGCTGATTATACTGCACGGCTTATCTTTAGTCAAATTTTTTCGGCGGCGAAGTAGGGATTATTGCATTGAAGGTAGAATAACATTTTTTTTCGGAGGTTGAGATTATGGGGCAAATAATTTTGGTGACGGGCGGCGCACGTAGTGGCAAAAGTTCTTTTGCTGAACGACTTGCCCTTAAGCTTGGAAATGGGCGGGCGGCTTACATTGCCACCGCTCAAATTTTTGATGACGAGATGAGTTATCGCGTCAAGCTTCATAAAGAGCGGCGCGGCAAAAATTGGCTGACTTTTGAGTCTCCTTTTAATGCTGATAAATCAATTTCATTCGCCGCTGAAAATTTTAACGCGATTCTTTTTGATTGCGTGACGATTTACGTTAGTAACTTCATTCTGCAAGAAAATCTTGATGATGAGCCGGAACTTTATAAAAATCTGCGCGAACTGATTCAGCAATTAATTGACGCGGCAAAAAATTCAAACGCTACGATAATTTTTGTAAGCAATGAGGTCGGCGGCGGGATTGTTCCAGAAAATAAATTGGCGCGACGTTTCAGAGACTTGGCGGGGTTTGCAAATCAGTTGCTCGCCGCGCAGGCTGATAAAGTTTTTTTGACGGTTGCAGGCATTGCGGTAGATATAAAAAAATTGGCGGAGGCGATTGAATGACTAAATATTTGATGTTTCAAGGGACAAGCTCGCACGTAGGCAAGAGTATTTTAACAACCGCGCTGTGCAGAATTTTTTATCGTCAAGGTCGGCGAGTTGCTCCGTTCAAAGCTCAAAATATGGCGTTGAATTCGTTCGTGACGGCTGACGGTTTGGAAATGGGTCGTGCACAGGTTGCGCAGGCTGAAGCGGCAAATTTATTACCGCGTGTAGAAATGAATCCTGTACTTTTAAAACCGACAGGCAATCAAAGTTCGCAAGTTATAATCAACGGTCGGGCAATCGGCGTCATGAGCGCGGCTCAATATCATCAAGGTTACTCGCTGAAAGCTTTCGACGCGGTTAAATCTGCGCTGAAAAAATTATCCGCCGAATTCGACACGATTATTATTGAAGGCGCAGGCAGTCCTGCCGAAGTCAATCTCAAAGCAAATGATATCGTCAATATGCGCGTCGCCAAGTTTTTAAACGCGCCCGTGATTTTGGTTGCCGACATTGATAGAGGGGGCTGTTTGGCGTCAATCATCGGCACGCTCGAACTTTTGGACGATGATGAGCGCGAACTCGTCAAAGGATTGGTAATAAATAAATTTCGCGGCGATGTGAATTTATTTTTGCCCGCTGTTGAATTTTTGGAGAAAAAAACTTCAAAGCCCGTGCTCGGAATAATTCCATACATTGAAAAGCTCGGCATTGATGATGAAGATTCAGTTTCTCTCGACGACAAAAAACTAGTTCCTAGTTCCCAGTTCCTAATTCCTATAACAATCGCGGTGGTGAGGCTCAATAAACTTTCTAACTTCACGGATTTTGACAGCTTGGCGGGTGAAGCGGACGTTAATCTTTTTTACGCGATAAATCCCGCTGAACTCGACAATGCGGACGTGATAATTTTGCCCGGTAGTAAGAATACTTCAGAAGATTTGATAAATCTGCGCGAGAATCATTTTGCCGAAAAAATTTTGCTGTGCGCGGCTCAAGGCGTCCCCGTCGTGGGAATTTGCGGCGGCTTTCAGATGCTCGGCGAAAAAATTTTTGATCCGCTCAAAACGGAATCGAATCACCTTGAGCTCGACGGGCTCAAACTTTTGCCGATTGAAACGACTTTCAATGCCGAAAAATTTACGCGGCAGGTAACGTTGGATAAAATCGATTTTAATTTTCTCGGCAGTCAAATCATCAGCAAAAATCTTGACGGCTACGAAATTCACAGCGGCGAATCCAATCTGCGCGGGCAAAAAATTATTTCTAGCAAAAATGTTTTCGGGACGTATGTTCACGGGATTTTTGATAACGACGACTTCCGCAGAAAATTTTTAAACGCCGTTCGCTTGAAAAAAAATCTTGAGCCGCTTGAATCAACTCGCAATGTTCGCGCTGAAAAACAAAAAAATTACGAACGACTTGCAAAAGTCGTCCGCGAAAATTTGAATATGAACTTGCTGGAAAAAATTTTAATCGGAGGCTGAACGCTTGAACAAAAAAAATTTATTCGGACTTACTCTCGACGAATTAGCGGCTGAACTCGCGCCGCTACCCAAATTCCGAGCAAAACAAATCGCCGCTCACATTTATAAACGCGGCATAAAAACTTTCGACGAGATGAACGATTTGCCTAAAAATCTGCGCGGGGAACTGTCGGAACGTTACGAAATAAAAATTGCTGAACTTTTAAAGCGGCTGGATTCTCGCGACGGCTTGACGACAAAATTTTTGCTGGGATTTAATGGCGCGGCGGTTGAAATTGTTTTAATGCGCCATGATTACGGCAACAGCGTTTGCATTTCAAGCCAGGTCGGTTGTCAAATGGGTTGCACATTCTGCGCGTCGACGCTTAAAGGTTTGGAACGGAATTTAACTGCCGCTGAAATGCTCAGCGAAATTTTTTTTGCGGAAGAATTTTTGCGCGGCGAAGGTCAAAAGCTTGATTCAGTCGTTATCATGGGCACGGGCGAACCGCTGATGAATTTCGACGCGCTGATAAAAATGCTCCGCCTTTTGCACGAAGATTATTGCTTAGGTATGAGCTACAGGAAAATTACAATCTCGACTTGCGGTATTGTCCCCGCTATAAAAAAATTGCGCGATGAGAAAATTCCCGTCACGCTATCAATTTCTTTGCACGCCCCCGACGATAAACTTCGCTCCGCGCTCATGCCGATAAATTCTGCGTTTGATTTAAAAAGTTTGCTCGCGGCGGGCGACGATTATGCACAAATTACGGGGCGGCGCGTCACCTACGAATATATTTTGCTCGGCGGCGTCAATGATACTGAAGAACACGCTCGACGCCTCGCGAAAATTTTAAGCGGGCAAC
>CAJONF010000138.1 GCA_905236665.1 uncultured Selenomonadaceae bacterium
CGCTAAAAGGCTGTCCAAACACTCAGAAATATATTTTTCCGCGTTATACATGGGAATTATTACGGAAATTGCAGGAATTTCTTTCAAAATTACATCACTCCTCGTCCTCTGTAAGTTTATGCTGCCCTAACATTGTCGTCAAGGTCTCGCGGGTAAATTTATATTCTTCGGACGAAAAATCTTGCACGGCGTCATAACGATTTGACGGCGCATTTATTATTCCGCAAAAAGTATCGTAAAACATATCATTTGTAAAATATTCTTCGCGATTTTTCTCTAAAGTCGCGATTTTTTTGGGGAAAATTTCTTCATAATCGGGCGAAAAATACATAAACATAGGTACACGCAACATTTCAAAGCGAAAAACATCAGGATTATGCGAAATCTCTAAGTCCTCGCCGTGATCAGAAAAATAAATCATCGCTTGCAAGTTTAAATTCGCTTTTGCATAGTCAAATATCTTCGACAGGACAAAATCCGTGTATAAAATCGAATTTGCATAGCTGGGAGCCGCTAACATCATGCCGGAACCGTCTTTTGTCAACCATTTTTTAAAATTTCGCGGATAACGGCTGTTGTAATAAATATGACTGCCCATTAAATGAAAAACTATGAAATTATTCTCGTTTGGATTGACTTTATCGAAAAATTTCAGCAAAATTTCGTCCTCAAGCTCGGAAAAATCAAAAGTATCGTCCGTCCACTCGGAAACGTCCGCGGTTTTCGCGACAAGAGTTATCGCGCTGTCAAATTCACCATAACGCCCCTGGTTGCTAAACCAATAAGTTTTATAACCGGCTTTCCGCGCCGCGTCGACGATTGAAACGGAGTCGAAAAATTCTTTGTCGTTGTATTGGCTTTGTTCGGTGAGGGCGCGTTGCAAAACAGGGACAGTTTGCGTCCACGAGGCGTAAACATTTTTAAAAATGATGAATTTTCCGTCGGCGGGCGTCAAATTTGGAGTATTTTCAGCAGAAATTTTATAATCTGGGTTAATTTTTGCGTCGTCGGGCAAATTTTTTACGGGAAAAGTTTTTTCGAGCTTTGAATCAAGCCAAGGCGTATTGTCGAAGGGGAAATCGGGATTGTAAGCGTGCATATAAGTTCGGCTGGCTGATTCGCCGATAACAAAAATGACTGTGCCATTAATTTTCGTCGGTAAAGAAATTTTTTCGTCAATTTTTAAATCTGAAAGACGTTCTGCGCGATTTTTTGAGTAAAGTTGCGTTTGAGCGGCATAATCTGTGACTGTTTTATATAATCCCGCCATAGAAGTTTGCGGAACATAAAAAATCAGCGCGGCAAAACTTATGAGCAGAGAAATTGCTGCCGCGGCTGTTCGTTCCGTATTAAATGTCAATTTCTGTAAAAAATTCGCATGGGTTTTGTAAGTTTTGCACAAAAAAATTCCAATCAGCAGAAAAATTATCGCCAAATTCGGCAAACCGATCATTGCGCGCAAAAATTCTCCTGCTTCGTGCCAATTAGTTAAATAAATCGCCATGAGCGATGCCGGCGATAAACAATGCCACGTCATGCAATAATAAATCAATTCGATTAGCGGAATCAGTAAAAAAAATAAATTTAACGCGCAAATTATCGCCGGTGAACGCGAAATTACAGTCAAACTCGCTAAAAAAATAAAAATCGCCGTGCCGACCGCGAAATCGTAATAAATTAGCGACATAAACCATTGCCGCTGATATGTCCATGTGTAAAGTAGTGGGAACATCGCGCACCAGGCAAAACCTGTTAATAAATTTGGTAAATGCGCTCGTGAAAATAATTTTTCGCCCGATGAATACTGAATTAGCCATAAAAGCGCGATTGTTATTGGTATCGGCGGCAAAAAATATTGCGGCGCGGCGGGCTGACCTATGTCAATGTAAAAAACTTCGCCGAGATAATAATAAAGTGCCGCATAAGCTAAAAATTTTTTTGGTTCTGACATAAAATATTTTCCTAAAATTTTATTTAGTTTGTCACTCCGGAAAAGATTCTAGCAAAGATGCCACCTAAAAGCAATTCGCAATAAAGCAATCCTAAAAAATAAAAGTTTGATAAATTCTTGACGGGCAATTTATTTTTAAACTATACTTTTATCAAGCACTGACAAAAGGAGTGACTTTGATGAAAAAATTTTTAGCGGTATTGCTCGTGTTAATTTGTTTCACTATGACGGCTCAAGCGGCAGAAAAACCCGTGCGCATTGCTCGCTTGCCGATAATTTTTCAAACTTCAAGCCCTGACCTAAATACCTGCGCGGAATTGGAAGTAAAAATTGCGCGAGCGGTTCATATACCTATGAACAAAACTTTAAAGCTTGCTGAATATCTGCCGACTAAAAAATCCACTCAAGCTTTAACGGACATTTGGAAAGAGATTCGCGCTGAAAATGAAAAAGCTCGGCTTGCTGAGGCTATGCGCCCGCTTGCCGATAAATTAGACGCCGATATTGTTGTTTGCCCCGTGTTGAATCGCTATAGCCAGACGGTTATGATGAGCGGTTTTTATGAGACGATTATAAACAGCTACGTTAAAACTGAAATGATTGTTTATGACCGGCGCACAGATAATTTAATCGATAAAAAATCTTCGCAATATTATCATGGCGATTACATCATGACGGGCACGGCGGCATATCTCGCGAAAATTTGTTTTGACAAAGTTATAAATGATAGCCAGTTACGCCAGCTGATTCTCGCCATAAGATAAACAATCGCGCCTCGCAAGGGGCATTTTTTTATTGAGCGTCTTCGTCCAATGTCTCAAGTAAAAAGCTCACCGGTCTAAAGCCGTCATTGCAGGAAAGGAGCGCGGACTTTGGATTTTTCATCCAGCCACCATAAAAATTTTCTGCGCCGTGAGATAAAGCCATAACAAATGGCGATAATGTTTCCCACGCGCTTAAACAAAAATTTTCGGGGCGTTGCCAGCCGTTCGCGATAAAGACTGCGCCTTCCACCATGTCGCACGCATTTTCAATCGGGTTTTCGTAGCGGGCAATCAAATCGTCGTAACGCGCCTTGCGAATCACGCTGATTCTAACTTTTTTCATCGGTGCACCTCACCAATTTTTAGATTTTTGCCAAAAAGACGGAGAGCAAAGAGCTAATACCGTAAAAATTTCCAGACGACTTAAAAACATAAATCCGCACGCGCAAAATTTACTAAGGCTCGGCAACAAGGCATAAGTACTCGTTGCACCCTCAATGCCAAAGCCGGGACCAACGCTCGCCATTGTCGATACGCTCACGCTGATTGCGTTTACAAAGTCAATCCCGTCGAACATCATCACCGCCGCGAATAAAATATCCAGCACTACCACTGCAAAGAAAAATTTAGCCGCGCCGTAAACAATATCTTGGTCAACGGGTTGCCCGCTCAATGTCAACTGGGTTATCAAGTTGGGATGTAATTTTTGGCGAATGATGAGCACAACGAATTTAAAGAGCAAAATAATTCTTGCAACTTTTAAACCGCCCGCCGTCGAGCCTGCACAGCCGCCTAAAAACATCGTCATCAGCAGAAAAGCTTTGCTCAGCGGCGGGTAGGTATCGAAATCGTGAGCAACAAAACCTGTTGTGGAAGATAGGGATGCAACATGGAAAATGGCGGCTCGCGAGGCAGTTTCGGGGTCAATATCCATCTCCAAAATTAAATCGCTCGCCACGACGATTGCCGCCACGATAATTATCAGCAAATAAGTCCTGAACTCCGCATTGCGAAAAATTACTCCAATTCCGCGTCGACAAGCTACTACGTACATCGCGAAGCTACCACTCGACACAATCATAAAAAACGCCATACAATATTCCAGATAAATGTTGCCGTATTCGCCGACCGTGCCGTTATAAATACCATAACCGCCCGTGGCTATCGTCGTCATTGCGTGATTAATCGCCGCAAAGGGACTCAGTCCGCATAAAAAATATGCACCTGCACAAACAGTCGTCAGAGCAACATAAATTGAAAAGAGAGCTTTGGCGTTATCGCGGATTCTGGGCAGTTGGCGTTCTTTAGTAGGTCCGGTCGTTTCTGCTTTTAAAATAAACATACCACCGCGCCCGAATTGCGGCATTATCGCCATAAAAATTACCACGATACCCAAGCCGCCGAACCAATTCGACATACTGCGCCATAAAAGAATACTGCGGGGCAATATTTCAACATCGTTTATGACGGTCGCGCCGGTGCCACTGAAACCGCTAACAGATTCAACCAGACTGTCCAGCAAATTCAGATAGCCGCCTGCGAAGTAGGGAATCAGCCCTAAAATTGAAATTAAAAGCCAGCCCAAACCGGTTATCGCAATGCCTTCACGTGTCCCGATATTATCTTTACCGCGCAAACCGCCGAATCTTTCCAGCTCAAAAGTCACTGCTAAACATAAGAAAATTGCTAAAAGGAAAGCGGCGGCTCCGTTAAATTCTTCAGAGGTCGCCGCCAAGATAAACGGCGGAAGCATAGCCGCGCCGCAAAATAATGTTAAGTAGCCGAGTAAACCCGCTACGATTCTCCGATTCATGACAAACTCCTAACTAAATACTGTCCTGTTTGTGACAAGGAATTCGTGACCAATCAACATAATAAACTTTACTGTTCAAAAGATTGTCGGCAGAATTATGTGCCTAAATGACAGGCGCATTGCCCACGATAAGCGGCTCATTGAATTGTACGACGCTATGGCACAGAGTAATTTTAGATAAAAAAAAAGAACAAACAAAAATATCCGAGATGTTTCGATTATAAAGCAGGACAGCGAAAAATTCAAGCCCCTTGATCGTTCTAAGAGTGGTATAGATGGAACTGCCACGCGATATAGAAATGGAAAAGATATCCCCTAGCTTTAGATATGGGGGTACGCACTTTGAAAGACAACTGCACGGGGGAATTTTGCTGAACTTAGGATTAGCGAAGAGGCGCGAAATAATGCGGGAAAGTTGTATAGATGAATCTAGGTGAATTTAAGAGATAAAAAAAGCCGCGCAGACAACGCGCAGACAAAAAAA
>CAJONF010000139.1 GCA_905236665.1 uncultured Selenomonadaceae bacterium
TCACTTCCTTTGCGACGGACACCAAGAGTATACAACGTTACGATTAGATTTATAATACAAGTCAAAAATTGCGCCTTATATCCCCCGCCCTAAAGTGCGGGGTCTTACGGCGCGGTCGATAAAAATTTTCCGGAGGTCGATTGATATGCTGAAAAAAATTTTAATCGTCTTTGCGCTTATCGGTATGCTAGCGGTTGCATTGCTTGGTTATGGCACTTACAAAGTCGCAGAAGAAAAATTGCAAGAAAATGAACCGCTCCTCCGCCAATATATGCAGATGACGGAAGAGTAGCAGAATCAATATATTTTGGAACACGCCAAAGAATTAATATCGCAAAAAATGTTATCGGGAGACATGGACGCTGATGAACGCGCCGGCTTGGAATTAATGGACAAGACTAAGAACGATCCAGCCGTTCAAAAAGCTCTGGTCGAGTTGGGACGCTCACTCTTAGCGGCGGCAATCGTGCACTCTGAACCGCTGATCAACGACATGAACGCGAATATCAAAGCTCAATATGAAAAGGAATACGACCAGCTGAAAAGCCGCCTTGAAACTTACGGCGAAATCTTGGAGCAAATGCAAGCAAAACATCAGTGATTATTTTTCCATGCCGCAACAAGTTCACGAGCCGCGAGCCTAGGATTATCTGCGCCCGCAACTGCTGACACGACAAAAAATCCTTGAACTTTTGTGGCGACAAGAGCAGGAATATCTTTTAATTTTACGCCGCCACCAACCACGACGGGAATTGGGCTGACTTTGACGAGTTCGCTAAATTCTTCAAAGCTGTGTGTGATAAATCTTCCGTCCGCCGTCTTGCCCGCGTCGAGTTTCGTTTTTGTTTCGTGGAGAGGTCCCGCGCCGAAATAATCAATCTGTGAAACGTCCGCGCTCTTTACATAATCAATTAAATCTCCCGTCCGTGCACTTAATCCGACAATAGAATCTTCGCCCAAAAATTTTCTGCAGACTTCCACGGGAATATCGCTTTGTCCCACGTGCACGCCATCAACTTTAATTCCAGCTTCCCGCGCCGCTAAAACCACGTCAAGCCGGTCATCAACGAGCAGAGCAACGGAATCACTTTTACCCAGCGCATGAATCGCCGCCGCAGATTTTTCTAAGATAGAAATCATTTCGCGAGCACTGGCAACCTTTGAACGGATTTGCACACAAGTAAAGCCTTCGTCAACGGCAACAGAAACAATTTCTTCGACAGGGCGCGCAGAATTTTCCGGTCCGATAACCAGATAAGCAGAAATATCCAACCGTTCGCGAATATTCATCTTTTGCCCCCCACCCGTGCCAGAGTTGCACGGATTTTTTCTTCTACTGTCTGTGGCTTTTCGTTCAATGCGTCATTAAGTCTGTCGATTTTTTCTTCCATTGTGTTTGTAAAGCCGGGGCGAATGTCCGCCTTCAAGACGACTTCGGTACGAATTCCCTTTTCAGCTAAAACAAACGTCGCCCGCTTAACAACGTCCATAACCGCATCCCATTCGCCTTCAATTTCGGTGAACATGGAGTAAGTTTTATTGGGCAAGCCGGATTCGCGGATAACTTTCACGACTTCGGCGACGTGTTTGCTAAGTTCATCGCCTACGCCCACGGGTGCAATAGAGACGGCAATTAACGTATTCATTTTAATTCCCCCAAAAATTTTTAATTTCCGGTGTCTGCAAAGTTAATTCAAAGATTTGTTCCATTGAACCGACTACGCGGAAATTTCTTGCAACTATTTCTCCGTTCAATTTATAAAGCTCGTCCAAAAAATTTACCTTGAAACTCGCGGGAGCGTTGGCATTAGCCGCCGCCGCAGTACCCGCCTGATTAAAAATTGTCGTAGCTGTAAGAGCCGCGACAAAAGGATTGGTAACTGCCGAATAAACCGCCATGACGCCACCCAATGCACAGCCACTGCCGGTAATTTTTGTAAAGAATTCCGAGCCGCCCGCGCAGATAATTTCTTCTTTGCCGTCTGTGACAAAATCTTCTTCGCCGCTGACTGCAACTGCGCCGCCCGTGAACTTTGCCAGAGAAATTGCCGCCGCCTTTGCTGAAGAAACTTTTTCCGTTGAATCGACACCGCGAACTTTTCCGCCTTGAGAATCTTCAATCAGTTGCCAAAGTTTAGCCAGCGCGATTATTTCCGAGGCATTGCCGCGAATTATTGTCGGCTTGAATTCTTTCAGCTGAACTAAAATTTTCATGCGCAATTCTGATAAACCAATGCCAACCGGATCAAGTACCCACGGCTTTTTATTTTCGTGCAAAGCTCGCGCCGCCCGTGGCAGTGTTTCCGCATAAAAGGGCATGGCTGTTCCCATGTTGATATAAAGTGCCGGAGCGATTTTTGCCATAGCCTCGCACTCGTCCGCCAAATAGAGCATAGCCGCCGAACCGCCGACTGCCAGCTGTGCATTTGCTACAAAATCCTGCGTGACCGTGTTTGTTATCGACGGTGCCACAGGATTTTTTTTGCGCACTTCGTCAACTGCACGCGCCATTTCCGAGCGAATTTCATTTTCTGTCAAAATTAATACCCCCTAAAACTCAAAAGGACGCTGCCGCACGCAACGCCCTTGTTATTTTCGATATTGGTGACGCCTAAGGGATTCGAACCCTTGACCCCGCCGTGAGAGGGCGGTGTCTTAACCACTTGACGAAGGCGCCGAATCACTGCCGCAAATACTAACATAGTTAAAACTTTTCGTCAAGGGAAAATTTTTGTAGACGTTTTCACACAGCAAGCATTTGCAGGATTTGAATTCGCCGCGAAGAAAATATCCGTCGGCAAATTTTTTATGTAGGAGGAAAAAATTTTGGTAAAGGTAAGCATAATAGGTGCAACAGGCTACGCGGGCGCGGAATTGCTCTCAATTCTGATTCGGCACCCGCAAGCTCAAATCGCGCACATAACTTCAGAAAGTCACACGGGCAAAAAAATTTCTGAACTTTATCCGCACCTGCGCGGCATTTGCGATTTAACCTTGGAAAGTTTAGCAGACATTGAAGATATCGGCAAGGACAGTGATTTTATTTTTATCGCCTTGCCGCACGGTCACGCTATGGACGTTGGGATTAAGCTGGAAAATTTTCCCGTGAGGATAATCGACTTGGGCGCGGATTATCGTTTTTCTGACACGGCGATTTATGAGCAGTGGTACAAAGTTTCTCATAAGCACAAGGACGCCCACAGAGTTTACGGTCTGGCAGAAATTTATCGCACGCAAATTAAAGACGCAAAAATTATCGGCAACGCGGGCTGTTTTACGACGGCTTCAATTCTCGCGCTGGCTCCGCTTGTCAAACATCATCTTATCGACGCAAATTCAATCATCGTGGACGCGGCGTCGGGAGTTTCGGGCGCAGGTAGAGGTTTAAAGCTCGGCAACCATTTCCCTGAACTTTATGACAACTTCAAAGCTTACAATGTTGCTCATCATCGCCACACGCCCGAAATTGAACAGACTCTTAAAGATTTGGGCGGCGAAGAGACTATCATAAACTTCACGCCGCATTTAGTTCCCATGTCTCGCGGAATTTTGGCGACGTGTTACGCGCAGATTAAAGAAAATATTTCCGGCGATATGATTGACGCGGCTTTTCAAAAAATGTACGGCAGTGAAAAATTTATTCGCTTGCTCGGACGTGATTCCTATCCTGAAACGAAATTTGTTCGCGGCTCGAATTATTGTGATATTGCTTGGCACATTGACGAACGCACGCACCGTGTTATAATTCTCTCCGCGATTGATAATCTTGTTAAGGGCGCGGCGGGTCAAGCCGTTCAAAACTTCAACATTGCGGCGGGCTTTTATGAAGGCGTTGCTCTTGACGTTTTGCCAATGTATCCTTAAGGAGGGTTCCAACAGTTAAAGAACACTTATAATAAGCTATAAAACAATCCAAAAATATAAGGAGGTGAAATCCGTTACTGACA
>CAJONF010000140.1 GCA_905236665.1 uncultured Selenomonadaceae bacterium
GATTGTTTTATAGCTTATTATAAGTGTTCTTTAACTGTTGGAACCCTCCTCCTGTAATATGGCTTTTATAGCGTTTCTCCTAATTTTAGCGGCGGGAATTCTTTTCAAAAATTTTTTGTATATCTTCAAAAGGTATTGCCCTTAAATGCGCCAGCTTATTGCGAGCCTCGCGATATAATTCCAAATCGTCTGCATCAATTTCGCTGATAAGCCACCGTCGCTGATTAAATAAGCCGTAAAGTTGACCAATCTCCACTTCTTCAGGCACGGAATAGAAAGGCGGCGTATTTTTAATTTGCTCTTCGTATTGCTTGATAAAATTTCTACGAAAAGTTTCAACGAGTGGGAAAATTAATTTTAGTTGCGTCATCCAAATGGCTTGCTCGATATCATTTGTACTTTTGCCGGAAGTAAATCTCCCTTCCCACAAAATATCGCCAAAAACTTCGTCGGGGTTTCTCAACAGAGCGTTACTTCTTTTTATACATTCTGCGCCAAATTCCACGTCGCCTTCAGTGAGCGCAGAAACTAGTTCAGCGAGATATTGTTTCATCAGATGATTTTCACTAGCGAAATCCGCCGCCGTAAAAATATTAAAAGCAAAGCTGTCATAAGCACTGATTTCTTCCGCGTAACGAAGAACTTCAACACCCGGCTTGCCGATAAAATTTCGTTCGTCGTCCGCCTCAAGCAGAAAGACGCCGCCGCGTTTGCCGTCAAGAAAGCTGTGATATTCCGCGATAAACGAAAACCAGCTGTCAATCTGCGAAGACGTGGCATTGCGAATCCAAAGGCAGCTGTCGTTTAGCGCAATGCCCGTGCTATCAGCAAGAAATTTTGCGTAAGCTTTTTTGCTGTAAGGTCGGAAGCCATCTTTGTTCGCGCAAAAATATTTTAGAACATATTCTTGCGGCTCCGATAAAATTTTTTCCGCATCAATAAATTTTATAGTCTGCGTGCCTTTGCGTAAAAATTTTTCTAAACTATCACGCATGGTATTTAGCCACGGTACACGATATGGCAGGCACAGGACAACACTTTTTCCGCCGGATATATTTTCTGCTGTTTCGTCTAAAAATCTGCGCGGACCGTTTAAATCTTCCCACCAAATTTTTCCGAAAAGTTCGCTACGTTTAGCCATGTTCAGCCTCCGTCATCAACTTCAAAAGCGCGTCCTCGACTTCGCTAAGTGTGCCGACTATACGCAAAATTCTTTGGCGGGAGAAAAGATATTTATCCGTGCTCGTTTTGCGCAAAATATTCAGTTCGCAAAGCTCTTCCATAAGCGCACCGACTTTTTCCGGCGATTCAGGCAGGAGTGGTTCTTTTATCAAACCAAATTCCGCGCCGGCATTCAAAATTTCTTGCGGGGAATAGCCGTCGATTTGATTTTGATTGTAATAAAGATGAGCAAGCAAATTCGCGATAACAAAATAATACTTATCCTCGCCAAGCCGCAAAGTAATTTCAATTTTCGTCTTGATGTCCTTCGTGAAGTCGCGGTCAGCCAAAACTTTTTTAATATGTTCCTCGCTGATTCGATAAATGGGCGTGTTGGCGTCGTAGCCCGCGTAACTCGGCTCGAACAAAGCCTTAAGCAGTTTTTCGCAATAAAGCTGGATCAAACTCGGAAAATAATTCGCCGTCTCCAAAATCGTCAAGATGAGCGAATCTTTTTTATTGTCGGGGAAATACAAGCCTAAATACCTAAGCGGTACTTCCAAAAGTTTTCTGGCATCTTCCACGCCGAACGGCTTAATAGTCAAAGAACGCAACGTCGGCAGAATACTGTTATTGCTGAAAGTTTTTTCGCGCTCGAAACGGATAATATTTCTAAGACCCGCGATGACAAATTTAAACCGGCTACCGTCATAATCCGCCTGTTGAATTTTTGCCAACGCGACAATCGGGCTGTAATTATTTTCCGCGCAGGATTCAATAAATTTATCCGCCTCATCCAACATAAGCAAGAAGTAGGGAATTTTTGTCGGCGTGGAACTAGACAGACGGTTTCTTATGGCGCGGGCGAGTTCATCCCAATCGTCCGTTTCCACAGGTTCAGCGAAGAACTTTTTATCGGTAAGTTCGCGGCTGGTAAGAAGTGCCGCCTCCCGATAATTTTTGTCGTCAATGTCAATGAAAATCGCCTGTTCATTACCCGTGCCATTAACTTTTCTGCACGCCATTTTCAACAGCGCGGATTTACCCAGTTGTCGTCCGCCACAGACGATATTAACGCCGCCATGATTCATAACCTCGTTAATTTCGTTTTCGCGCCCGATAAACATTTCAGGCGGCAAGGGAATTCGCGGCGACCAGATATACGGCTGATAACAAGCAAACGGCATTGCCAGCGACATTAGCGTATCCGTGATTCTTTTCGTGCCAAGTTGTGCCGCACAATTTTTTATCAGATACATTATCGCCACCCTGTCGACAACCGCGAAAACTTTTGTCAAACTCGTTTCCAATTTTATTTCCTTAGCAAGGCGGCGGCGTGTCGGCAAGTCAAGCGCGTAATCCAAAAATACCAGCGTGTGTTTACTGTTGCCCAGCTCTTTAAATTTTTCAATGAGATTTTTTTCATCGAATTTGCCGAAAAGACACGACACATTAAAACCGGCAGTCTCCGCGTCCGAGCCAAAAGCCGCTATCGGGTGATTATATTTAGTCTGTCCCGCATTGAAAATTTTTACATGGAAATTGAGCGTGTTAGCACTTATCAGCGAAATTTTCTGCACACTCTCCACGCTGAAACCGAGCGATTCAAGCAGATTTTTAATTTTATCTTCGCCAGTGGGATTCGTTATCCAATTTTTGAGCAGATTCAATTTGGCACGTGAAACTTTTTCACGCGGGGAAATTCTTTTGCCGATTAAATTTTCCAGCGAGTCGCCGCTGTCGTTCACACGATTATAACAATCGCTGTATTCATCTGGGTCAAGAAAACGAGCAAGCGGCGTGTCTTCCGCGTCGTCGAATTTTTTATAAAGTTCGCCGCGGCTTAACTTGAAAATCAGCCCTTGAGCCGCCGTAAAATTCCGCGCCGCGATAATTTTTTCAATCTCCGCAACACATTCGGCAAGCTCCGCCGCTTTAAAGTTGTAATTTGTCTTTTTATAACTCTTGATAGCTTCCGCCAAATCCTGTTTTAGAATTTCAGCGCGTTTATCGGCGTTGTCTTGAATGACATCTTCCCAATGTTTTTTCACGCGGAAAAAGACGCCAAAATTTTTGCTGTCCTCTGCATATTTGTAACAGTTTTCCACAAGCTGAAGGATTCGTTCCTTTTCGCCGTCGTGCATCGTGTCAAACTGCCCATAACTTTGCGCCAATTCCAGCCCGCCTATAAAATTTTCTCTGTAACGAGGAGCGTCCTTAGCCGCGCTGTTAATGCACTTCGCCACGTCGTATTCTTTTTGCTCAATGAATGACGCGCCGTGAAGATTTTTTAAGCAGTAGTCTATCAGCTGTGCAGAGCCGAAATCATCGCCGCCCGTTTCAAAAATCTGTTCAATACGCCGTTCAAAGGTCGGTAAATTCGCGGCGGCGTGCTTTTTAATTTGTTCAGTGATATTTTTCCGCGTGCCGTCAGAAATGTTTAAACTGAAGTTCGGCAAATAATTTTCTTCCAACGCAATTTTATCGCCGCGCAAAAAATCCGCATAAAAATATTTATGGTCAAGTCGATTATAAGAGCCTTCGAGTCGCGCAGAAATTTCTTCCAGCGTTTTAAGGACGACGATATTTCCCGCCGCCTCAAGCGTATTTGTTTCCAATGTCGCTGAAAAATTTTCCTGCGCGATTTTAATTTTGTCCAACAGTCGCGAACGAATTTTTTTGTAAGCGATATTGCCGCTATCTTCGCCGCTCATACCTAAAACTTCCGCGCATTTCACCCACGCGCACATAATTTCGGCGGCGCGCTCCAAATTTTTTGTAATATTATTGCGCAGACGGCTAATAAGTTTGCCGGGGTTACGCTTATTGCAAACCTCATCCCAGCGGTCGTCGATAAATTGCGCTAACTTGTCGTCGTCAAGGTTCACCATGTCAAAAGAGGCGTCCTTCTTGATAAAAATTTCCGCCAGAAAATCTTTCACAAGATTGAGCGTGTCTTCCGAACGAGCTTCTTCCTTATCTTTCATCGCACTAAAAATTTGACAAAAATCTCCCGTGCGCGAAAAAATATTTTGCTCCATGCGGATAAAAGTATCGTTGTCAGCGCGGTCAGTTAATCGTCCTTCAAAAAAGCGCGTGTAATAATCTTCAGCGTCGCGAATAACTTTAGCGAGATTTTCTTCCGCGGCAACTCTATCCTTCATGCGGTAATCAGCGTAAAAATCAATGCCCTTCATCACGTCGGTTTTAAAATTTTTCAGGTCGTCAACCAGTTCCGCGAGAGCCGCATTTGCATTGACAAGCCCAAAACTTTTTATCAACGCGTGCAGAGCGGGCACGCCGTAATCACTGCCGAAATCATTATAGAACAATGCGCGAATGGCGGCGGCGGTAATCAAAGCCTCGTTGAAATTATCGTCGTCATTCGTCGCCAAAATTGAAATCGCGTCGGCACTGTAGCCTTCGTTTAAAATCGGGTCATCGAGCGCAAAAGCAAGTTGCTTGTAAAGTGGCTCCGCTTCCTTGATATTCAAACTCTGCGCCTTAAGATAAGCAGTTGCACAGTAAAATTTTTTATCAAGGAGCATATCTTTAACGTCGAGCAAAATTTTTTCTTTAACAGTTGCGTCCAAAGGCGGAGCGTCGGATTTTTGCACGGCAGGAATTTCTGCAACTTCTTCGTGTTTGTCGGCAGATTTTTTTTCAGGATCGGGGTCATCGTCAAGTTTAGGATTACGCCAAATTTCTCCCTGCGAAACTTTTTCATGCGTGTCCTTGCGATAAAAAGTTTCGTCGGTGAAGTTGTAAAGATAGGCGGCGACATCCTTAGGAAAATCTTCCGGCAAAGATTTTTTTATCGCGTCGAAAGTTTTATCCGCGTGCTCCAAATTCAAACCTGCAACAAACACGCGCTTAATTGTCTTGCCCTTGCTTAACCAGTTCTTGAAACGTTTCAAATATTTATCACATTCGATTGACGTATCCCAAAAACAGCCAAGCAAAATATCGCGCCCAGTTTTGCCAAGGAACGAAGCCCTAAACGTCTGAGAAAAAAATTCCAAACCGTCAAACAAATTGTTATGCTCTTCTTCAATTTCGGCGAAATGAAAATAAATTCTGCGCGTCAAGGCGATTTTAGCCGATTCCTCAATGAAGGTCGAGTTTTCCAAATCTACTTTGTCATTGCGGCGGGAATTAAGGAAACGTTTGCCGTTTTCGGTCTTCACAAATTCAAAGAAATTTTTCGTCACGCCATAAAAACTGCCGCGCTCGCCGAAAGAATATTTCTGAATATAGCCTTTGCCCAGCAAAAGTTGCGCGATATTCTCCATGAGTTCGAGCGGCATATTTTTTGGGCAAAAAGACGGAGCGGCAAGAAAAGCATTTATCGCCACGTAGCACAAAACCGGCTTGAGAATTTCGGCGTTTTTAAAATCGCGCTTGAAACGGCTGGCGGAAAATTCTTTCGTGCGCTCATTTTTGTCAACAGTGAAAATTTTTTCCCACGCGGCAAAATCTTTTTCCGTGAGAAATGCGCCCGTATCAGTTAAAATTTTTACGAACTCGCTAATTTCCGGCTCCGGTTCAGGCGGCGCGGTAATTCTTTTGTGCGCCAAATCCCATTTAGCTTTTCGCGCTTTAATTTCTTCAGGCGTCAGCAAAATTAATTCGTTGCCGAAAAGTCCGCGCCCAATAAATTCATCGCCGAAAATTTCGCTAAGCTCTTTACTAGCTGAAAATTTTTTGCCGTAGTCCGATTCTTCTATCGCGTTGAAAAATTTTATGTATGGTTCCAGTTCAGCTTTTAACTGCGCGTTTTGACGTTTCCTGCCCAGCAATCTTTTCAATTTTGCTTGGTGCTCAGTTAAAATTTTCCGCAAACTGGCTACCTTCGTCGTGAATCGCAAGAATTTTTCCGCCTGCCCAAAGACACTTGCCTCACGGATTCTTTTTTCTTCATCATCTAAATTTTTTTCTACCTCGGCAAAAGTTTTCGGGCGTTCGTTATCAAAAAGTGCGTTGTACAGTGAAAAAGATTTATTCGCGCCGCTAGTCCATTTGAAAAATTCATCGTTTATACTTTTCAGCAGTTCGGTATCTGGAAATTTTTCTTGAGCGATAAAACTTTCAAGCTCTGAAAAATTTTCTTTGAGCGACGCGCCGGAAGTGCGCAATTCAGTTAAAACATCGCGCAGTTCGTTAATCGTCTGCAATCGTTCCATAATTTATCCTCCAAGGTAAGCTTTGCGAATCTCCTCGCTGGCGGCAAGTTCTTTAGCATCGCCACTGATTGTAATTCTGCCCGTCTCTAAAACGTAAGCACGGTTCGCGATTGATAAAGCCATGTTCGCATTTTGTTCGACAAGCAAAACCGTAGTGCCGGTCTTGTTTATGTCGACTATGATATTAAAAATTTCGCGAATCAAAAGCGGTGCAAGTCCCATGCTCGGTTCATCGAGTAGCAAAAGTTTTGGGCGGCTCATCAGTGCGCGCCCCATTGCCAGCATTTGTTGTTCACCGCCGGATAAAGTTCCTGCCAGCTGAAATTTCCTTTCTTCCAAACGCGGGAAACGTCCGAAAACCATTTTGAAATCGCTTTGAATTTCGTCTTTATCTGTGCGCGTGAAAGCTCCCAGCTCTAAATTTTCCTGCACAGACATTTCCGCGAATATGCGCCGACCTTCGGGCACCTGCGAAATACCCTCGCGAACGATTTTATGCGCCGGCATTCCCGCAATGCTTTTGCCGAGAAAATTTATATCGCCGGTTTTCGGTTTAAGCAGTCCGGAAATTGTCCTAAGCGTTGTAGATTTGCCAGCACCATTCGCGCCAATCAGTGTGACAATTTCGCCTGCGTCCACGGAAAGGCTTATGCCTTTTATCGCGTGAATCGCGCCATAATAAACGTTAATATCTTTAACCTCAAGCATTGCCATAAGCAAACCTCCTCA
>CAJONF010000141.1 GCA_905236665.1 uncultured Selenomonadaceae bacterium
TTACATAGAAGTTGAAAGAAAACTTTTCCGTATACGCGCCAGCAACAGCGATATAAAATATCTCTACGTTTATAAAATTATGGAGGATGGTTGCCACGTAGTTTTTGATTTAGATACTGCCACGGTTGAAGCCAGCGAACCGGGCTCCATCGAAGAATTCGACGAATCTTTTATGGAATATGTACCGGATTTGCTCGCCGGCAGACCTATTGAACCGATTATAAACAATGATAAATACGGCTATTTGCTCACGATTTATAAACCCGTCTACAACAGCGAAGGACAATGCGTTTGCTACGCGGGATTAGATTTTTCTATGGATCAGCTTAACGATTATGGCAGAATGTTTATCGCGGAAGTTATCGCGCTTTTTTCTGGCGCATTGATTTTTATTTTTGTGCTTAGTCTGGTTTTTGTCGAAAATAATATAATTTTGCCCGTAAACACCATGGCTTATTGCGCCAAAAATTTTGCTTATGACAGCGAAGAGGCTCGCGAACAAAATATTGCCCGAATAAAAAGTTTGGAAATTAAAACTCACGACGAAATAGAAAATCTTTACGCCGCATTTTTAAAAACCACGTCTGATAGTATGCATTACTTTGAAAATCTCAAGCGGTCGAAAATTCAGCTGGCAGTTATGGACGAATTAGCTCACAAAGACGCGCTGACCGGTTTAAAAAATAAAACTGCTTACAATAAAGACACGGCTCGTTTCGAGGCAGATATTATAGAAGACCGCGCCGAATTTGCCATAATTATGATTGACATAAACTTTCTCAAGCGCGTCAACGATACTTATGGGCATGAACGCGGCAATGAGTATTTGATTAATGCCGGCAAATTGATTTGTTCGATCTTCAGCGAGGAGCACGTCTACAGAATCGGCGGTGATGAATTTGTTGTCGTGCTTGACGGCGAAAATCTTGCTACTTGTGAAGAAAATATCGCCGCAATTCGGGCTGTGATTGACAAACTCCAAGCCGATACCAAGCTTGAACCGTGGGAAAAAGTTTCTGCGGCGGTCGGTGTAGCCTATTATCAAAACGGCGTTGATAAAAATGTTGAAGAAGTTTTCAAACGTGCTGACGCGCAGATGTATAAAAATAAATTAGCGATGAAAGCTACCAGAAAAGACTAAACCATTAATCACGAAAGAACGGAGTAAATTATGTACAAGGGCGTAATTTTCGACATTGACGGCACACTTTACGACTATCAAAGCAATGATATTCGTGCGATGAAACATTTTTGCGAGTTTGTGCAGAAAGTTTTAGGTATTGATGAAAAAATTTTCCGCGAAACGTATTCAGAGGCGCGAAAAATTATCCGCGGGCGACTAAAAGACACTGCCGCGCAACACAGCCGCGTTTTGCTAATTCAAACTGCTCTGGAACTTTTAGGGAAAAATCCTTTTGACTATGTTTTGAAAATGTATGACGTTTACTGGAATTTCTTTCTGGAAAATATGCAACCATATGACGGCGCGGCGGATTTTCTGCGCGAATTAAAATGTTCCGGAATAAAAATTTCCACGTGCACCGATATGACCGCGCATATTCAATACAGAAAAATTGCTCGGCTGGGTTTGGATAAATTTATTGATTTCATGGTTACGAGCGAGGAAACCGGATTTGAAAAACCTGCGCCGATTATGTTTAATCTTGCGTTAGAAAAAATGAAAATTAGCGCGAATGAGGCGGCATATTTCGGAGATACGCTGGACAGAGATATTTTGGGCGCGGCTAATGTTGGCATTGAGCCGTTTTGGTTCGTGGCAGATAGAAAAGTTGACGGCGGCGAAAAATTCACGAAAATTTATACTTATCGCGACGATAAATTAAAAAATTTTTTTACAGAGAGAAATTTTTTCGTTCAGAAAGTCTAATTCCCGCGACGCAAGCCGCAAACATGAGCCAATAAACCCGCATTGAACTATAGCTGGCAAAAGTATAGTCGGTTAAACTGTAAAGCATTAAATCTAGTGTGGAAGAAAAAATTATCAGCGCGTAAAAATTTTCTGCGCGCCGCCACGACCAAAGGAGAATATATCCGAACAGCGAGCAGTATAAAAATATTCCAGGCAAGCCCGTTTCCGCCCAAAATTGCAAAAAAACGTTGTGGGCGTGTCCTTGATAGCGTTCTTTTGCCTCGTCGAGAATATATTTTTCTCTATATTCCTCTTCATAATTTCCTAAGCCGACGCCCATTAATGGATTGTCTTCGATAGCGTTAATTGCACTGCGCCACATTAAAAATCTCTCTGTGACGGATTGTTCAGAATTTGCCGTGGTGATAGTTTGCAGGCGGTGAAAAGTTTGTGGTGACGAAACTAAAAAAATCCCGCCGACAATGGCAAAAATTATGAACGCGGAGAGAAATTTTTTTAAATTCCGCAGACGATAAGCCAAAATAAACGGCAGGACAATCGCCAAATCAAGCCACGCGCCCCGCGTATTTATCATTATGCAAGCCGCCAGCGACATAAAAAAAATTATTCGGTAAAAAATTTTTTCGTTGCGGGCGGAATTTTTTTTCAACATGAGCACCAAAAGCATTGGCAACAAAATTATATAAAGCATCGTGCTTTGCGCTATTGAGCCGTGCAAAAAAGTTATCGGTCGTTCGATGCCCTGCGCGGCTTGATAAAAAATATAAAAGTTATCAATCATCAGCGACAGGGCGAGCGCGTTTAAAATTCTCATGAAAAATTTTTCTTGGCGGAGCATTGCGCCGAGCAGGAGAAAAATTATCATGTCGTGGCTAAAGAGGATCCATTCTATCGAATCGTGAGAGAGTGGAATTTTCATGCCGCCCCAAATGTAAGAAAACATCAGCCACGCCAAAAACGCCGCTATTAACGATAAAATTTTTTTATAGGGAATTGCGTCGCGCAGTGAAAAATTTTTAGTCCAAATCATTGCAAAAAAAATTAAGAACAGCACACGAACGCAATTTCTGCTCAAAGGTTCGGAAACACACGCGCTGAAACTAAAAAGCACGAACAAAGCGGGAGTAAATTTTAGAACTTTGTCCATAGTTATCCTCGTTTAGAATTTTTTTCGATACGTCGACGCTTTAAGTAACTAAAATACCATTTCAAAGCCTCAAGCCATTTGCCCTGTTGCAGACACGCCCGCCCCATCAAGCGATGTTCCTGATAATTTCGCGGGAGGTAAACAAAATCGTGCCACGGCGAAATTTTTTGATACGATTCATAAAGTTTTGTCAGCGGGCTATTGTACCACGGGTGCCACGGTTTTTTTTGTCCAGCGAAATGTTCTATGACAATATCATCTGTCAGCGGAATTTCTTTGCTATTGACGCGGAAAAAATTATTAAAGCGATTGGGTATATATCTAACTTTGTAAGCATTTCGGTCGGCTACAATATTCATTGCGTCTTGGTCGGGGAAAAAAAATTTACCTTCAGCGAGAACTTTTAACACTTGCTCAGAAATTTTTTCCCTGCCCCAAAATTCCAGGTTCATGTAAAGAAAACCGCTGTTGAAATATTTATAGTTGTCGCTTAAACCGAGTTCACGCTTGCGGGTGGCAACGTCGGTATCTACAACTGCGGCGAGGAGAAAATTTTCTAAAGGCATTTGTAAAAGCTCGTCTAAAGGCTTCAAGCAAAGCATATCGGCGTCCATGTAAATTATTCTTTTCAGACGGGTTGAAAGAAATTGCGCGGCTGCTATTCGATAAAAAATTGCACGGGAATAATTTTTTTCAATGATAGGAATTTCTTTGTACAAATCTTGCGGCAGGAAATATAAAATAATTTGCGTCGTGGGCGATTGCCTGCAAAGCTCTAAAATTTTTTCTTCATCGCGCCGGTCAATCTTATCTAAAAAGACATGGAAGGAAATTTTTCGCGCAGGATTATTTTTTATCAGCGAAGTCATACAAATTCCCATCATCGGGATAAACGGCGAATCCACGCCGAAAGTTATATTAATTGCCTGTTCGTCAAAATCTTCGCGCCCGAAAATTTTTTGTCGTTCAATTTCCATGGCGAACCTCCAAAATTTTTTTTGCGGCGAACCAAACTTCATCGACCGAAATATTTTTTATGCAGATATTATTTTTGCAAAGCGGCTTGCCGGGAATATTATGACACGGAGAGCAAGGCAAATGGTGGCTTATGACGGTGCAATTTTTTTTCGGTGCCCACTGATCCGGCATACTCGGCCCGTAAATCGCAAGGGCTGGCGTGGGCGTACTTGAGCAAATGTGCAACATAGAAGTACAGCCGCTGATATGCAAATCGGCGCGGGCAGTTATTTCCGCTGATTCGCGCAGAGTTAATTTACCGGCTAAGTTCACGGCGTCGGGGAATTCTTGTTCAGCGCGAAGAGATTCAGCTTTTCCGCCCAAAATCGCCACGGCGTATCCAGAATTTTTTAAGCGGGAGATAAGCTCGCGATATTTCGGCGGCTCCCAATCTTTGATACTGTCCAAGGAGAACGGCACGATTAAAATTAATTTCTGCGCGGGAGATTTTATTTTGCTTAAAATTTTTTCAACATGAATTTTTTCCTGCTCAGTAGCCACGGGACGAGTTAGCGTTAAATCTTCCGTGTGAATTCCCAACTGCTTAACCGCCGCCAGATATTTTAGCGGCTCGAACATTTCTAACGGTTCGTCGTGCAGTTTTACATTGATAAAATCTTTGCCATAACCGATTCTTTTAGGTATGAGTGCAAGAAATGAATAAAGCGCGTTGCGATAATGATAGTCAAAGATGACAGACACATCAGCGCGCCAAATATTTTTTATAACCGGAAGGACGGCGTCGCCCTTCTCGTAACTTAACAGCGTGTCAATATGCGGATTGCCCAGCATGAGTTCGTAGCCGATATGATTCGTCACCACAACTTGACGGCACGCGGGGAAACATTCTTTCAGGGCGCGATAAACCGGCGTGACCATTAGCATATCGCCAATACTCGCTTGGTGCATGAAACAAATTTTTTTTATCAAGCCTTGCTCCTTAATTATCAATCTCGAAATCACTTCTTAGCTTAATTGCTTGGCTAATATGTTGTGCAGAAATTAATTCCGTGCCGCCAGCTAAATCCGCAATCGTCCGCCCGACTTTTATAATTCTGTCATAGGATCGCGCAGAAAGTTTTTTAGTCTCGAAAACATTTTTAAGAAGAGTTTCAGCGGCGGGTTCCAATATGCAAAGTTTTTGTATCAGCGCGTGATTCATTTGCGCATTGCAGAAAAGATGATATTTTTCCAGGCGGTGCGTTTGAATTTTTCTGGCGGCGGCTACTCGTTCACGAATTACGCTTGACGATTCGGCTTTTCTTTTTGAACTCAATTCGTCGTATTTTACACGTTGCACACGGATTTGAATATCGATTCTGTCAAGCAGTGGTCCCGACAATCTGCGCATATATCTTTTAATTTCAACAGTTGAACAGCGGCAAAGATGATCAGGATCGCCATTCCAGCCGCATGGACAGGGATTCATCGCGCAAATTAAAATCATGCTTGACGGAAAAGTTAAACTGCCACTAACTCGGCTGATTGTGATTTGTCGTTCTTCCAGCGGTTCGCGCAGAGCTTCAAGGACAGATTTTTTAAATTCGGGCAATTCGTCTAAAAATAAAACGCCATTGTGCGCCAGCGTGACTTGACCAGGCGAGGGCGTGGAACCGCCGCCGATTATCGCTGCAGTTGAGGCGTCGTGATTTGGATTTTGGAAAGGGCGTTTCGTCATAAGCCCGCTACCCTGCGTCAACTTTCCCGCGATGCTGTAAATTTTCGTGACTTCCAACGCTTCCTCGCGTGTCATTTCCGGCAAGATTGAACTCATGCGCTTTGCCAACATTGTTTTGCCGGAACCGGGCACGCCGACCATTAGCACGTTATGACCGCCCGCCGCCGCTATCTCCAATGCACGTTTTGCCGTGAATTGTCCTTGAACATCAGCGAAATCGTCCACCAATTCCACAAAGCCTTCAGGCTCTTTGAATGGTTGCGGCGTTGCGGGGGCAAGTTCAATTTCGCCGTCTATGAAGTCAACTAGATCGATTAAATTTTTCGGCGCGTAAACTTCTAGACCGTCGACGAGCAGTGCTTCATTGATATTTTCTTTTGCGACGATTATTTTTTTGAACCCTTGCTCGCGTGCGGTTACGGCTATCGGCAAGACACCCGCCACACCGCGCAAATTTCCTTCCAATGAAAGTTCTGCCAAAAATACAAATTCTGCACAGGTTTTTGAATTTAACCTGCCCTGCGCCGCCAAAAGCCCAATGGCTATCGGCAAATCAAGTCCAGCACTTTCCTTTTTGATGCTAGCCGGTGCAAGATTGATTGTGATTTTTTCGGCGCGTGTACGCAAACCCGAATTTTTTATGGCGGTTCTCACGCGCTCTTTTGATTCACGCACGGCGATTGACGGCAAGCCGACGATATCAAAGGTGGGCATACCATTTGCGCTGTCTACCTCGACGGAAATTATCAGCCCGTCCACGCCCTGCGTTGCCGCACCAAATGTTCTGGCGTACAAAGTTAATCCTCCTTCCTACGTAACTTCAAACGCGTTTTCAATATGATTAATTTCCTCGACGCGCTCGCCGAACAGATAAACTTCCACAACATCAAAGCGACAGGCGCAATCGCAAAATTTCTCGTCTTGCAAAAAAACGCCCGCCGCCTTAATAATTTTTTTCTGCTTACGAAAATCAACGGCCTCGACCGGCAAGCCGTGACGAATATTCGACCGCGTTTTGACTTCTACAAAAATAATCACGTCGTCAATTTGCGCGATGATATCAATTTCTGCCGACCGAATCCGAAAATTTCTCGTGATAATTTTATAACCGTTAGCCTCTAGAAATTTTGCCGCGCAGTCCTCGCCGAAGTTGCCGAGAATTTTTTGTCGGCTCATAATTTGACGAGGACTTCAGAAATTTGGCGGCGATCTTCATGTCGCCCCGACGGCTTTGCACCTTCAGCAGGATAGCCGACTGGGAAAATTGCTATCAACTCATAACCTTGCATTTCGGGAAAAAGTTCCTGCATTTTTGGCGCGTCAAACCAGCCAACCCAAGTTGTGCCCAATCCTTCGTCCTGCACTGCTAACATTAAATGTGTTGCGACAATCGCCGCGTCAATCTCCGCGAAATTTTTATTGTCAAACGGTCTGTCAAACGCGCCGTCTTTTTTCGCGCCGATGACAAACGCCAACGCTGAGCCGAATGTATAAGGCGTAGCCTGTTTAAGTTTGTCGAATGCTTCGGGCGACGTTATTTGCCAAATCGTGTAACGCTGAAGATTTTTCGCCGTGGGTGCAGCTATCGCCGCCTGCAAAATGCGCTCGATTTTTTCCGGTTCTACAACCGCGCTTGTCAATTTTCTGCACGAATAGCGCGTCTTCGCTAATTCAAAGAAACTCACAATTAATTCCTCCTATAAAAATTTTTCTATCCGCGTGAAGTATTTTGACGCACAGGAAAAAAATCCTTTTAAAAAAATTTTTTTGATAAAGTTCGTTGAAATCAATTTAAGAGCGGCAACAAATGGCTTTGTGGCGGGGAAAAATGGGTTAGGAAAAAAAATAAAAAAAAATTTGGAAAGGGTATTGACAAAAGCGGAAAGCAGGTGTATATTGAGCAAGCTTGATTCACGGGGCTCCTTGAAAACTGAA
>CAJONF010000142.1 GCA_905236665.1 uncultured Selenomonadaceae bacterium
GATGTCACCTTGCCAGATGATTTATCAGAAGAAGTCGCTAGGATTTTCGGCTTTGATAAAATCCCGTCCACGCTACCTAAAGGCAATCAACAAGGTCGCCAATCTGCCACACAGAATTTTATTGATAAGATTAAATTTATTCTCTCAAGCCTGGGTATGAGCGAGGAACTTTCTTTTGCGTTCACCAGCGAGGCAATGTTTGACAAAATGCGCGTGCCTGTCGATTCGGAATTGCGCCGCGCCGTGCCGATAATGAATCCGCTCACCGACGAAGCACCGCTCCTGCGAACAACTTTGCTTGCGTCAATCTTTGAAAACGCCGCACGCAATTTCAGCCGCAAAAATGAAGACGTAAAACTTTTCGATATCGCGCCGGTATTTTTACCAAAAGCCTTGCCCATAACCGAACTGCCGAAAGAAAAACAAAAATTAGCCGGACTGTTAATGGGACGCCGCGAGCCTAAAGGTTGGTCGCAAAATCCCGCGCAGGTTGATTTTTACGATGCTAAAGGAATTGTCGAGGAACTTTTTGCCGGCTTGTCTATTGCAAATTACAGCGTTGAGGCTGGCGAACATTACGCGTTGCACCCCGGCAAGACCGCAATTTTCAAAAAGGGTCGTGACATTTTAGCTACCGTCGGCGAAGTTCACCCTGCTGTTGCCGAGGCATTGGGGATTAAGAAAAAAATTTACATCTTCGAGGCGGACATTGAGACTTTGCAGAGATTCGCCGCTAAAAAATTCAGTTTCGAGAGTCTGCCTAAATATCCGTCAATCAGCCGCGACCTTGCAATTTTAGTTGACCACGATACGGCGGCGGGCGACGTTGAAAAAGTTATTGCCAAGAGCGGCGGAAAATTTTTCAAGGGCGTGACGCTGTTTGACGTGTACACCGGCGAAAGAATTTCTGCTGATAAAAAATCTTTGGCGTTCGCTATCGAATTTCGCTCCAATGAACGCACTCTCAAGGACGAGGAGGCGGACGAGGCTTTCAAGAATATTTTGGCGGCGGTTGAAAAGGACTTCGGCGCGACGTTAAGGAGTTGAGTTTATGGCGTTGAAGGAAGAAAAAACTACCGGCGAAATGAAACGCGTCGAGGTTGAAATTTTCGGTGAAGTTTACCGTCTGCGAACGGAAGATCCCGACGAATTGGCAAAACTTGTGCGCATGGTTGATTCGACGATGAAATCTATTTCGCAGAGCACGCGAACTTTTGCGGGAAGTAGAATTGCGGTTTTAGCGGCACTGAAAATCGCCGAGGACTACCGGCAACTCAAAAAAGACTACGACGAACTTTTACAACTGCTTGACGAAAACAAATAAAAAATTTTTACCCATTAATAAATATCTGCCCCCGCGAGGGGTCTTTTTATTTTAATGGTTGAATGAGCGAGCCGCCCAAAAATTTTTGCTTAAGTTTTTTTGTTGACGCCAAAAACTTTTCTTGATACAATACCGCGCAACGGGAAAAAATTTTTTCCAAAAGTATTTAAGGTTTTTAGTTCAATCTACGATAAGTTTTTCAAGAGACAACAAGTAAGCAATGCAAAACTCGTTACGCGTGCGAGTTCAACTTCCCGGCGACGGTCGGGACTGCAAAAAAGCTTGTTGTTAGCGACGAAATGGAAATCGTCGACTAAGGAAAAATTTTTCTGGTAAATCAAGGAGGAAATGACCATGGCAATGGTAGTAAAGAACAACATGAGCGCAGTCCGCACCCTTAACACCCTCAACGCAAATAGCAGCGCGCTCCAGAAAAGCTTGAGCAGAGTTTCCAGCGGTATGAAAATCAACAGCGCACAGGACGACGCGGCAGGTTATGCGATCTCCGAGCGTATGCGCGTTCGTATCCGTTCGCTCGACCAGGCTAATCAAAATACACAAAACGACTCTAGCTTGATGAAAACTGCTGAAGGTGCTGTCGGCAACACTGTCGAAATCCTTCGCGCACTCAAAGAAAAAGCGATCAACGCCGCCAACGACTCCAACACCGACGAAGACCGCCAGACCATCCAAAAAGAACTCAACCAGTTCATCGACCAGATCGACGATAACGCCCTTGTTCAGTTTAACGGCAAATATCTCGTCGA